>CAZVNB010000038.1:0-34729 GCA_964628355.1 uncultured Planctomycetia bacterium
TGTCCGATTCATTGCTTCGCGCAAAACCTTCGATCGAGGCGCCGTCAAAAAACTTTCCCTCTTCCATGGCTTCTTTGAGTTCATCGATCGTGATGGCAAAGCTTTTTAGAAGCCCCAAAATATCGGAGAACCATAACCGGATGAATTTGACGTTGAATTCCTCAGCCTTTGAAAGCACGAATTCTTTGCCTTTTTTGTCCAGTGGGGACTTGGGGAGAATTATTTTCTTTTTAGCGGCAGTAGTCGGCATTTTGGTTTGGATATTTCCTCATTCTATGGAAAGGCGGATGACTTATCAAGTGCTTTGTATGGACGAAAAATGCCGCATTTTACCTATCGAATAGATAAAAATGCGGCATTTTCTGCAATGGCGCTCTATTTAGATCGCCATTGCCCCTTCTTCACCGGTGCGAATACGCACCACGTTCTCTATGGGTGCGACAAAGATCTTTCCGTCGCCGATCTCTCCGGTTTTGGCGTTTTTTTGGATGACTTCCGTGATCTTTTTCACATCGCCATCATTGGCGAATATCGTCAACAATACCTTCGGCAACAGATCCACTTTGAATTTACGCCCGCGGTACGTTTCCGTAAGACCGCCTTGTTTTCCGTGCCCGCGGAACGTGAATACCATCATCCCAGGACACGAGATGGCTTCCAAAGCCAATTTCACTTTTCCAAATTGTTCTCTTCGAACTACTGCGTCAATTCTTTTCATGGACTTCTCTCCTTTTACTTATTTCTGTGGAAGAGAGTTGATTTCATCGTAATAGGCGTAAGCACCCATTTCCGGAATATCCAACCCATCTCTTTCAACCGTTGCGGGAACGCGCAATCCAAAAATCGCGTTCTGAATCTTGAAAAATAGATAACAAACGGCAAACACAAAAATAAAACAGGTGAGAGTCCCTATGCACTGCGCCCCAAATTGGCTAGCATCACCGTGAAATAACCCTTTCACATTTCCGGCAACACCGTTCCAGCCATCGCCGTAGGTGCCATCGGCAAACAGGCCAAGACTCAAAACACCCCAAGCCCCGTTGACGCCATGCACTGAAATAGCGCCCACCGGATCATCAATTTTGAGTCGTTCGAAGAAAAACACGGACTCTACTACCAGCCATCCGGCGATGCAGCCGATAATGACGGCTGAAATGCTATCGACGAACGCGCAAGGGGCCGTGATAGCCACCAAACCCGCCAAAAGCCCATTACACATCATGCTTGGATCCGGTTTTCCAAATCTCTTCCACATGTATAAGGTGGCTACCAGAGCTCCGCCAGTGCCGGCCAACATGGTGTTAACCGCAATCACGGATATCCGCAGATCGGTGCCCGCCAGTGTGCTGCCTGGGTTGAACCCAAACCAACCGAAAGCAAGAATGAATGTACCTGCAATGGCCATGGGCAAATTGTGAGCCGGAATGGCGTTCGCAGAACCGTCTTTGTTGAACTTACCTATGCGAGGACCGATCACCATGGCACCCGCCAGGGCACAAACACCGCCGACCATGTGCACCACCGACGAACCCGCAAAATCCACATGCCCGTGACCCAAGCCAAAATTCTTTCCGAGTTGTGACAACCAGCCACCGCCCCATACCCAGTTCCCAAACAACGGATACACAAACATAGAAATGAAAAAGCCATAGACCATGAACGATGAGAATTTCCAGCGTTCGGCCATAGCACCCGTAGGGATAGTCGCGGTCGTGTCCATGAAAACCATTTGAAACAAGAACAGCGTGTACACCGCCACGTCATAGGATGATCCTGCCAGAAAAAATCCTTTGGTTCCAAAAATCCCGAAATCCTTGCCAAATAAATGGAGGATCACTTCATGATCCAGTACGGCTGTTCCGCCGCCGAGCACGCCCAAGCCTCCGACACCGCCGAACATCAGGGCAAAACCGCAGATCCAGAAGCCCAACATTCCGATCGGATAAACCATGAAGTTCATGGCCATGGTATGCGCAGCGTTCTTGTGCTGACAAAGACCCGTTTCCACCATCGCGAAGCCCGCTTGCATGAACATGACTAAAAAACCCGCAATCAGCGTCCACATGATGTTGATGGCGATCTTGTTGTGGCCCGCTTGAGCCCCGATCTCTTCCATTGTCGGTTTTCCAGCCGTGGCTGCCGTGACATCGGCGATCGTGCCAGTAGAAGCTCCCGACGGATCATTGGCCGCAAACAATGGTGCCGCACACCACACGCCAAACAAAAGGGCCATTATCATCAAGCCCCCAAGATACTTTTTCTTAAAAAAACAAGAAATCATGCTGCCTCCCTATTCTCTAGCTTCGTTTTAGTGTGAGTATAAAGAAGCATGTTACTATCATGTTTCAAAAAAATAAATGGTTTGTAAGGATTGGAGGGATGAGATTAAAAGGATTGGTAACTTTTGATAAAGTCTGTTAATTATTCCGAGACGAACTTATAACCGATATTTCGGACGGTTTCGATGAACATCGAAGATTTTCCTTCGATCTTGGAACGCAAACGGCGGATATGCACGTCCACCGTGCGCGTGCCGCCATAATATTCGTAACCCCACACTTTGCTGAGCAGCACTTCGCGTGTGAAAACGGTGCCAGGATTGGAACACAAAAATTTCAAAAGTTCGAATTCAGTATAAGTTAAGTCTATTTTTTTATCGCCAACACGCGTTTCGTATTTGGAAATGTCGATGGTGATCTTTCCTCGCGTGATCAGGTTTTTTTGATCGACCTTGTGAATGCGTTTAAAAAGATGCTGGATACGCGCGACGGCCTCCGACATCCGTAGCGGCCGGTACAGAACCTCGTGGATCCCGGAGGGCAAATCGGCTGTTTTCATTTCATTTTCGTCCATCAAAAGGATGATAGGAATATCCTGCGCTTGCGGTTCTTTCTTGAGGCTGTAGTAAAAATCGACGACTTCGAAATATTGGTTTTTAGGATTGAAAATTATGAGGTCTGGTTCTTTGCCGGCAATCGTGTTTATCGAAATGCTGTTTTTTGCAATAAGGGTGGTGGTAAAGTGAGTCTCTTTTTTCAAGGCCTCCTTCAATTCGTGGCCTTGCTTATTTTGGTCCCCGATAATTAGAATGCTTCCGACCATGCTACAATCCCACTAAACTGATTTCATAACGGTTGGCTGCGTCAAACATTTTTTCTGGCGAAATTAAAATTGTTTTTCCGGCCTCTATTCCCAACACGCTCGATGACGCCGCCTGCAATATTTCAAGTGTGCCCAAACCCACACAAGGCAGGTCAAACCGGAGGTCTTGATTTGGTTTTGAGACTTTCACGACTACCACCTTGCCACCCCCTAGCTCGCCTCCGCGCCGGATAGCCTGATCCGTGCCCTCAATCGCCTCAACCGCCAGCACCACTCCGTCTTTTACCACAACCGTCTGCCCAATGTCCATTTGACCGATCCCTTTGGCTATTTTCCACCCAAAACGGAGATCCTCCCATTCGCGTGCGCTGGGCGCGCGGTAAGTCAAAACCCCTTTCGGAGCGAGCGAATCCTTCAAAATTGAGCGCGAGTCAATCACAGAAACGCCGCAACGCAGCTTGAGAAACAGTCCGAAGGCGCGAAGGATATGATCATCTCCTTTGTTGCGCGTATTTTGTATAAAATTTTGAGCGGTAGGGTCCAATTTGAAAGCAGGATTATAAATTTGCTTTTTAGGCACGCCGCCGGCAAAAACAACGCGTTTAATTTTTTTTTGCAGAAGTAAATCCACAAGCCGTCCCAGCTCCCCGAGAGCCATGTAGTGAGTTTCAGAAGTAAAATCCTCGATGCGTTTATCCGTGTAGCCTTCCAGGCCAAAGACCACGATGGGACGTTTCAAAGAAAGTGCCGCCTTCGCGAACAACAGGGGAAATTCCCCCTGACCGGCAATCAGACCGATCGGACTGGTACTGGCAGGACTTTTCCACCACATGATCAGCTTACGATCCCTTTAGTCTTCATTGAAAGGTTTCGGGGTGGAAATACGCGCCACACCACGTTTGGAACCCTTGATGAATGAAAGAAGGTATTGGACGTCCGGGTTGTCTCCCAACTGCCTCTGGACTTTGGGAAAAACGCGCGTAAGATTGAGCCGTGTCCCCAGCAGCATTTTGAGTGCCATTTTAATTTGTGACATCTGTTTGGCGGAATATCCGGATCGCCTGAGTCCCACAGCGTTCACCCCGCAAAATTTCGCCGGGTGGCCGTCATTGATCGAGAAAGGCGCCACATCCATTACCACTTTAGAAATGCCTCCGATCATGGATAATTTTCCGATACGAACAAACTGATGAACTCCAACCAAGCCCCCTATCACCGCGCGGTCTTCCACAATCACGTGACCTGCCAAGGCTGTGCCATTGGCGATCACAATGTCGTCGCCCAGCACGCAATCATGGGCAATATGCGCGTTGATCATCAACATGTTCCGGTGACCAATAACGGTTTTACAACCGTCTTTCATGCTGGCATTGATAGTAACAAATTCACGAATAATATTGTCGTCCCCGACAAAAAGTTTGGAATTCATGCGCTGGGACTGGCGAGTCTGGGCGAGTGTACCGAGACAAGCGCCGGAGAAAATTTTACAACGTTCTCCGATTTCAGTTTGCCCTTCGATGATCACGTGGCTGGCTAGGTAGGTATTATTTCCGATTTTTACCTGTGGCCCCACCACTGAATAGGGACCAATTTCGACGCCCTGTCCTAATTCCGCTTCTTTGGAAACAAGTGCTGTGGGATGAATTTGCATGGCAATCGCGGAGCCCACGACCTTAGTCCGCAAGACTAAACATGATTTCCACTTCGCAAGCCACCTCTGAGCCCACTTTTGCCAAACCTTTGACAATACCGATGCGTGCTTTATATTTCAGCACATCCACTTCCAGCCGCAACTGATCTCCCGGTGTCACAATCCGACGAAAACGCGCCTTATTTATGGCGGCTAAAAACGCCATTTTTCCTTTGTGTTCGGGCTTGGACAACATGAGCACACCGCCGGCCTGGGCAATGGCCTCAACAATCAAAACACCGGGCATCACAGGCCGCTGGGGAAAATGGCCTTGAAAAAAAGGTTCGCAGCCGCTCACGTTTTTGATGGCAACAATACGGCTTTCTCCCATTTCCAAGATACGATCAACCAGCAAAAAAGGATAACGATGCGGAAGCACTTTTTTAATTTCTTCCAATTCCATCGGCATCTTCAACACCGGTTCGCTCTGTTTTTTCGTGCTCATGAACTCCCTCTGTTTTTTGATAGCCTGCACCAACTGCCGGTTCAGCACATGGCCGCTGCGGATAGCCACCACACGTCCCAATACCGGAAAACCGAGTAGATTGAAATCACCGAGAATATCCAGCACCTTGTGCCGCGCCGGCTCGTCTTCAAAACGCAGCTGGTCGCGGTGCGAGCCATTTTCTGTCACGACCAGTGTATTCTCGAGACTGGCCCCCAAACCAAAACCTGATTTTTGAAGCTCACGCGCTTCTTGGTCGGTGCAAAAGGTTCGCGCGGGCGCGATTTCTGTTTCAAAAGCCTCGGGCGTCAGGACAAAATCAACTTTTTGATTGCGTAAATACGGATGCTCGTAATCAAGCATATAGCTGACGCTGAACGACTCCGCTGGATAAATCGCAATCGCTTTACTCTTATCATAGCAAAAAATAGGCTCCGAGATTCGATAAAAATTAAGGGCTTTGCCCTGATCCACAATACCCAGCTCCTTGAGTCTCTGCACAAACGGACGCGCGCTGCCATCCAGTCCAGGAATCTCCGGGCCCAATACGTCAATCACGAGATTGGTGATGCCCAAACCGTGCAGGGACGCCAAAATGTGTTCGACAGTCAAAATCCGGTTTTTTTCATTGCCAATATAACTGCAGCGAAGCGCATCCGTAGAAAGCCGGAAATCACTGTTTCCCGAAAGCTCGCTCACAAAACAGCCCTGTCGTAAAAAACGGATTCCGGCATCCGCCGGAGCCGGCTTTAAAATAAGGGTGCACGGCTCACCCGTGTGAAGCCCGACACCGGATATTTTTCCTTCTTGAGTGATCGTTTTTTGAGAAGCAGCCTTCACAACCGTTTTTTTTTCAAATCGGACAAGTCTTTGAACATTTCGGGGAGCCTTGCGATTAAAGCAAATAATTTCTTCTGTTCTTGAATGGGTTTGGCGGGCTCTCCCAAAACTATCGATTTCGGTGACACAGACTTCGAAACACCCGAACGCGCGCAAACAACCGCCTCATCCCCGATCAAAACGTGTCCCACAATGCCCGCTTGTCCGGCCACGATGACGTTTCTGCCAAGCTCGGTGGAACCGGAAATACCGACCTGGGACACCACCACGCAATCCTCTCCAATCACCACGTTGTGCGCGATCTGCACCAAATTATCGATTTTAGTTCCTTTTCCAATAATGGTATTTTTAAAACGTCCGCGGTCAATGCAAACATTGGCGCCTATCTCCACATCATCTTGGATAAGAACGGCTCCGACTTGAGGAATTTTAACGTGCTTACCGTCAATAATTTCGTATCCAAAACCATCACTACCGATCACCGTGCCGCTGTGAACAATGACACGTTGACCGAGTTGAACATTCTCACGAATCACGACGTTGGGATAAATACGGCTATAATTCCCCACCTTGGCACGGCGTCCGATAAAGGTATTGGCGCCGATCATCGTCGCTTCGCCAACCTCTGCATAGTCCTCGATCACCGCGTGAGCGCCAACCGCAACACGCTTTCCCAACCGCACGCCCTGGCCAATCACGGCCGTCGCATGCACTCCGGGTTTCATAATTTCCGCCTGAGGCATGAAATGCGCCACAATTTTTGTGAAGGCGACGGAAGGATTGGCTGCGCGGACAAGCGGCTTATTGGCAAATATCACGTCAGGAGCGGTGATCACCGCCGAAGCCTCTGTTTGGCGTAAAAAAGGGAGATATTTGACGTTCGATAAGAACGTTATATCTCCCTTTTCAGCTTCTTTGATGCCCGCGACTCCTCTGATGACTAGGTTGCGGTCTCCGACAAGCTCGCCACCGACAAGCCGGGCGATTTCGTGCAGTTTTAGACTTTTTGGTAATACATTATTTTTTCTTGACGTAGTTGTCATTCAAAACCTTAACGACCTGCGTCGTCAAATCGTTCTGTTCATTTTTGAACACGAGTACGCGGTCATTGAAAATATATCCGTAGCCCTGCGATTTGCCGAAATCCTGGATCACGACCTCGATTTCCTTTAAAATATCACGCACCATGCCATCCCGTTCTTTGCGAAGCATGTCGCGCGTCGTGCGGTCAAAATCCTGCAATGCTTTGATTTTCTCATCGATCACGGCCTGTTTTTCATCCTTGGCTTTCGCGCTCAACAACTCCGCTTCATCGCGAAGTTTTTTGACATCCGCCACCATTTTGTCGCGATCCGCCTGTTTTAAAGCGCCTTTGGACTCCAGGGACTTGTCAAACTCCTTGGTCTTCTGGTATTCGTCAAATACGCGAGCTAAATCCACATAACCAATTTTGTCCATTGCGGCCTGCGCCGAGCAAACGGACATCAGCATTATTCCGGCCATTCCCAAAACTATCAACCACCCGAACCTTTGTTTCATTGTAAGACTCTCCTCTTTAGATTTAAAATCTTAAAACCCTTGGCTGATACTAAAATAAAAACGCAGCTGCTTCTTTTCGTTTAAAACGTCGTCCAGTGGATAACCCATATCCAGTTTTAACGGGCCAATCGGGGTCTTGACACGCACGCCGGCCCCAAAACCGGAAAATGTGCCGCCTTGCCCGAAATCTTGGATGGTTTCATACACATTGCCGATATCGAAAAATAGTGCCCCCTTGATAAGATTCGGATAAATCGGAAATGTTTCTTCAAGGTTGCCGATCCAGAAAACCTCGCCGCCCACCGGGTCGTTGTTGCCCGGATCCCGCGGACCGACGCGACGTTCGCGATAACCACGGATCGTGTTAGCGCCTCCGGCAAAATATCTTTCATAAATCGGCACGCTGTTCGAATTTCCATACGCGTCCGCAATTCCACCGCGGATTTTGAGCTCCAGCACATTTTCTTCGAAGTGTTTGAAGTAAGTGCTCGCCACGCCGTACAGTTTTGCGAAATCCCGGTCGCCGCTCAAAAATCCGCCGGCGATTTCTCCCGTGCCGGAAATCATGAGGCCTTTTGTAGGATTGTAGATATTGTCCCGTTCGTCATGCGTCAACGTAAGCGCCAAGCTGGAAGTCGTGTTCTTTCCCAACTCATCGCGCAAAGCTTGGGAAGAATTGCTTGGAATATCCGAGATTTTGACCTCTTCCAGCTTATACATCAAAAGACCTTTGTCGTACTCGGTAAATTCTTTGCCCAGGCGCAGGTCAAACCCGGTTTTACTCTGATCAAAAAAGTAGCCGGAAGTGCCGGAACGATTGTATTCTTTGCGATAAACATCGAACCCGAAGGAATAGGGATACCCAAACACCCACGGTTCCGTGAAACTGAGCTCGGCATTCGTGCGCACTTTGCCACCCTCAAAACGCACCGCAAAATCCTGTCCAGCGCCCGTGAATGTTTTTAAATTCTGCCAATCAAAATTTTTCTGCCGGACCTGCACGAAACCAATGACACTGTCAATCGAGCTGAAACCCCCGCCAAAACTGAATTCGCCGGTTTTAGCTTCTTTGACGCTGACTACCAGGTCACGGCTGTTGGGTGACGAGCCCGGCTCCGTGTCAAAACGCACGTCTTCAAAAAATCCGAGATTGTACAACCGCTCTTTGGAGCGCTTAAGCTTGGCGCCGCTGAAGGATTCTCCCGGATAGGCGCGAAGTTCGCGACGAAGCACGATGTCCTTGGTTTTCGTATTGCCCTGAATACGCACCTTGTCCACGTAGGTGAGCTCATCTTCTGTCATCGAATAGGTCAGATCCACCTTGTCGGTGGTTTCATTGTAAGCGGACTCGGAGCGAATCTGGGCTGAGAGATATCCCTTTTCAAAGTAAAGGTCTTGGATATTGGCCACATCCAATCTTAGGCCGCGACGGGAAAAAGGCTTGCCTTTTGGCATTTTGATCGCCTTTAAAATTTCTTCGGACTTCGCGACGGAGTTGCCGTTTAAAACAATGTCCCCCACCAAATATTTTTTACCTTCGTTCACGCTGATTTTGAGGAGAAGGTCGCCTGAATTTAGGATGGGCGTGGTTTGCGTCATCACCTCTACATCACTGAAACCTTTTTCGTCATAAAGCGCTTTGATTCGCTCCACGTCCTCGGCCAAATCCTCTTCTTTTAAGTAGCCGGAATGGAACCAGCCCCACCAGGCCATTTTTTTCGTTTTCATGACCTTAAAAATATCACCAGACTTGATCGATTGATTGCCTTCAATTTGGATATCGCGAATGCGGACTTTTTCTCCCTCATCCACCACAACGCGCAGCACCGCCTGATTTGTGTCAGGGCTGACGTCCAACGCCTGCTCGATTTTCGCTTCTGAAAAACCCTTTTTTTCATACAATTTTTTCACCGCATCGATGTCGTCGCGCACACGTTTCTGATCTACGAAATCACCGATCACCGACTGCATTTCTTTTTTAATCAGGTCTTTGTTAATTTTTTTGTTGCCTTCAATTTTAATTTCGGCAAGCACCGGTTTTTCGGAAACAATAAAAAATACATTCACGCCGTCGGTTGTTTCTTCCTGCTCGATGCGAACGTCGGTGAAAAATCCCAGGCCGTAAAGCCGTTTGAGATCCTCGTTCAGCGTCACCGATGACAACGGCTCACCCGGATGTGTTTTGACTTTGGCTAGGATGGTAAGACTGGAAACTGTTTTGTTGCCTTTGACGTCCACAAACTTAACGATTTTACCGCCGTCTTCGGCATGGCCCAAAGCAGAGAGTCCTAAAACAAGAAGGGCGGCAAATAAGATGGGTAGAACGCTCTTTAGTTTCATAATAGTGGCTTACTTTAACACAGATAAAGTCATAATTCTAGTTTGCAACTCTCAAGCGGAATTTAAGGCATTTCCTCACGCCGGAGCAGCTCGGCATTCTCAAAACGCGTGTATTCACGAATGAATGTCAGTTGAATGGAGCCGACAGGACCATTTCTCTGTTTGGCAATAATCACTTCGGCTTTCCCACGATTTTCATCGGTCGGATTGTAATATTCTTCGCGCAGCAGAAGCACCACGACATCCGCATCCTGTTCGATAGCGCCAGACTCGCGCAAGTCCGAAAGCTGGGGACGGTGATCCTGACGGGACTCCACCGCACGCGAAAGTTGACTCACCGCAATCACCGGAACGCCCAATTCACGAGCCAAGCCCTTCAAGGATCTTGAAATTTCAGAAATCTCCTGTTGGCGGCTTTCCATGCTCTGGCCACCTTGCATAAGTTGCAAATAATCCACCATTAAAATTTTAATGCCAAACTGGGCTTTCAAACGCCGCGCTTTGGCTTTAAGTTCAAGAACGCTCAAACCCGGTGTGTCATCGATGTATATCGGCGCTTCGGATAATTTGGCCGCAGCGCTGGTCAAGCTCGGCCAGTCGGCTTGCGCCAAAAATCCGGTGCGCACTTTGTGCGCATCCACGCGCGCGCGCGAACAGAGCATTCTTTGGATCAATTGCTCTTTGGACATTTCCAGGCTGAACATCGCCACCGGTTGCTTCAGCACCATACCGACATGCTCGGCAATGCAAGTCATCAAAGCGCTTTTGCCCATCGAAGGCCGCGCGGCGATGACAATCAAATCGGACGGCTGAAGTCCAGCGGTCTGTGTGTCAAATTCATGAAAACCAGTTGCAATGCCGGTCACATGCTCTTTGCGCTGGTAAAGACGGTCGATAATTTCGATCTGATTGCGAACGATCTCCTTGATCGGCATCAAGCCGCCCGAGAATTTTTTGCTCGCAATCTCAAATATCGCTTTTTCCGCCCGGTCGAGTAAATTCTCTACGTCCTCAGTGGTGTCATAACAATCCGTTACGATTTGCGTAGCGCTGGTGATCAGATGCCGCAGCACGTATTTTTCCTTCACGATGCGCGCATAATACTGAAGGTTGGCCGCCGTCGGCACCGCGGTCGTCAGATGCGCCAAATAACTCGGCCCGCCGGCCTCGTCCAGCGCGCCATCCTGATTCATCCGTTCGGTGAGCGTCACCAGATCGATAGCTTTATTTTCATTGAAAAGATTGATAACGCTCTGGAATATTTTTCGATGCGCGTCTTTATAAAAATATTCGGGCGCCAATAGTTCGATGGAGTGCGCAATCGCGTCCTCTTCGATCAAAAGCGACCCGAGCACCGCCACCTCCGCTTCCACATTTTGAGGTGGCATTTTCTCGCGCTGAGTTTTGAGTTCCAGTGAGATCATGATTTTTTTACAACGTCCAGTTTTAAATCAACGGTGATTTCGGGATGAAGTTTGAATGGAATCCGGTAGCTTCCCAGACGCTTGATCGGTTCTTCCAAGTGTAATTTCTTCCGGTCGATGACTATTCCCTGTTGGGACAAAGCCTCCGCGATGTCTTGAGAAGTCACCGACCCAAAAAGCTTTTCTCCTTCCCCGACGGAGACTTCCAAACACAAGTGTACGGAAGAAACACGGGCCGCCTGCGCCTTTGCCTGAGCCAGACGCTCAGCCTCCTGATTTGAGATACGCGCCTTTTCTTCTTGAAACAATTTCAAATTCGCAACCGTGGCAGGTTTTGCTTTCTTCTGGGGAAAAAGAAAATTCTGAGCAAACCCAGGGGAAACCTTGATCACCTGGCCGCGCTTGCCAAGCTTCGGGTCTGTTTCGGTGAGAACTACTTCAATATCCATAGGGTATGAACCGACTCGGTGATGATTCTATTCCGCAACAAACGGCAACAACGCAATCTGGCGCGCGCGCTTGATTTGGCGAACTAAATAACGCTGGGACTTCGCATCGGTGCCCGAAATACGGCTCGGAATGATCTTTCCGCGCTCTGTCAAAAAATGGCGCAGGCGATTGACATCCTTGTAATCGATCGATTGAATTTCTTCGGGCTTAAATTTGCAAACCTTCTTGCGCAAAAATTTTTTCTTTATTGGGCCTTTGGTTTTTTTCTTAAATTTTCTTTCAAACATGTCGTCTCCCTTTTTATTAGAATGGCACTTCTTCCTCGCCGCCTTTGCTTTTCAGCTCTGAGACGTCCTCGAGCTGTATTTCGGGAATATCCTCTTTGTCGGAACTGGCCGCCTCGGGAATATCTTTATCACGGCCAACGCCGGCCTTCAAAAACTGGATATTCGTCGCAATCACCTCCAACGTGCTGCGTTTCTGCCCGTCCTGGCCGTCCCAACTCCGGCTTTGAAGACGCCCCTCCACAAATACCGGATTGCCTTTTTTAAGATAATCGTTGCAAACTTCGGCCAGGCGCCCCCACACCACCACGCGCACAAAACTCACTTCTTCCTTTTTCTCGCCGGTTTGCAGTTTGTACACGCGATTAACCGCAATCGTGAAACTGGTTACCGCCGAACCGCTGGGAATATAACGCAGCTCGGGATCGCGCGTGAGATTTCCGATCAGAAGAACCTTGTTCAGACTAGCCATTGTAAACCTCCGTCTGCCGTTATCTATTTTCTAAAACTACATTGCATCTTTATTCACCAATAAAAATCGCAGCACATGGTCGTTTAACCGAAACGCTTGTTCGAGCTTCTTTGTTTGATTCGAGTCCAGCTGAAAATTCACGATAAGATAATTGCCTTCCATCTTTTTCCCGATTTTATAAGCCAGGCGGCGCTTGCCCCATTCCTGCAGCCCGTCCACACGCCCGCCATTTTTGGTCACCAGTTCCTGCACCTGCGTGACAACGCCTTTCGACTGATCCGCCGCCAAGTCCGAATTCAGGATGAACACGCCTTCGTAATTCCGCATAATCGACTCCTATGATTGTAATTGACTCAATTTGTCTTGAGCTGCTTGGAAACCGTCTTTTAACCAGCTCTCGCAAACCAAAGCGGCTTTCTCCAAAATTACTTTCAGTTCCTTTTCTTCTTCTGAAGAAAAATTTTGCAGCACAAAATCCGTCAAGTCTTCCGGCAGACAATCGGTTCCAACGCCGATTCGCAGCCGTGGAAAATTTTCCGAGCCAAAAGTCCCGATGACCGACTCAAGACCATGATGCCCGCCGGCGCTGCCCGACAAGCGCAATCTCATTTTACCGAATTTTAAGTTAACATCGTCGCAAACAAACAAATAATCACCCGGTCCCACTTCCGGGTTCCGTGTCCGGATCATCGAAACGGTTGCGCCGGTGTTATTCACAAAAAGTTTCGACTTCACTAAAAAACTGCTTTCGTCCCATTTCGCGACAAGCGCTTTTAAATCGTTGCTTTTCGACCAACGCGCGGCTTTGGAAGTTAACTTCGAATGCGCCTGAATCCAATCGACAACTTTAAAACCGACATTGTGCCTTGTGTCTTGGTAACTCCGGTCTTCGTTTCCTATCCCGATGATAAATTTCAATGAATCTACGTAATCTGCTTTTTAATCCGTGGAATCCGTGTTACTTCTTTTCCGCTTTCGGCGCCTCTTTTTTCTGCTCTTCCTTGGCTTTTTCAGCAGTACCCTTGGCCGGTTCCTCTTCCTTCTTCTCACGGATGACTTCCAATTCCGGCGCTACGGCCGTTGCGTCTTCCGGTTTTTCTGCCACAGGCAGTTTCACTTGAAAGAGCAACGCTTCGGGATCGGTCAGTACCTTGATTTTTTCGGAAACCACCAGATCTTTCACGTGAATCGATCCGTTCAATTTCAGCCCGGAAATATCCACATCGATGTGTCCCGGAATATCCGCCGGCAAACATTGAATCTTAATTACGCGCAGCGGATGGTCGAGCACGCCACCTTCCTGTTTGACGCCGGCCGGTTCGCCCTGTCCTATCACTTCGACTTCGACTACAATTTTCTCGCTAAGAGAAATTTCGTTGAAATCCACATGCAGGATGCTGCGCTTGACCGGGTGTTGCTGAATTTCTTTGATGATGACGGCGCGAGATTTTTTCTTGCTTCCTTCGACCGAAAGATTGATCAGCACATTTTCATTTTCGGCCGAGCGTAGAATTTTTGAAATCTCCCTCTCCACTATTGCAATCGAAACAGATTTCTCGCCACGGTGATACACCACGCCTGGAACCAGTCCTTGTTTTCGAAGTTTTTTTGCCTGGCTTTTTCCTGTTCCTTCCCGGACATTTGCTTTTAATGCGATCTGTTCCATTGGGTCTACCTTCCTCTTTTTATTTTCTTGTCCGCGGTCAATTAAATAAACTACTAACCGATTCTTCATGGTGAATACGGTAAATGGCTTCCCCGAGAAGCGGCGCTACCGAAAGCACTCGAAATACCGGATCCTTTTTTGAGGCTTCCAGCGAAATGCTATCGGAAATGATAAACTCCTCGATCGGCGATTTTTTGATGCGTTCGATCGCTGGCCCCGATAGGATCGGATGTGTTACCGCCGCAAAAATCTTAAGGGCCCCCGCTTTTTTGAGCGCCAGCGCCGCTTCACAGATCGAGCTAGCCGTTGCCACCAAATCATCCACAATAACAATATTTTTTCCTTTCACTTCACCCAAAATGCTCATTGTCTCGGTGTGCTGGTCATCAATGCGGCGTTTATCCACAATGGCCAGATGCGCATTCATGCGCTTGGCATACGCCCGCGCCATCTTGATGCCACCGACATCCGGCGAAGCGATAACCAGGTTCTTGATTTTCTTCTTTGTAAAATAATCCACCACCGTATTCACCGCAAACAGATGATCCATGGGAACGTCGAAAAACCCTTGAATTTGGCTGGCATGCAAATCCATGGTCAAAATGCGGTCGGCGCCGGCCGATTCCAGCAAATTGGCCACTAGCTTGGCCGAAATCGGAACACGCGGTTGGTCTTTACGGTCTTGGCGCGCATAGCCGAAGTAAGGAATCACCGCGGTGATTCGCCTGGCCGAAGCGCGTTTCACGGCGTCCATCATGATCAGAAGCTCCATCAAATTATTATTCGTCGGGGGACAAGTCGGTTGTACAATAAACACATCGCGGCCGCGAACATCCTCGTTGATTTTGACGCGAATTTCACCCTCGCTGAATGTGGACACTATCGCATCGCCCAGCGGCACCTTCAAAAATTTCGAGATTTTTTTCGCCAGTTCCGGATTGGCGTTGCCTGAAAAAATCTTCATCTGTCCGTTCATAGTTTACCTAACTCTTCTTAGTTCTTTGGCGGGAACTCCCACAAAAATGCTTTTGTCCTGAATGTGGGTGCCCTTGGTAACCACAGCGCCTGCGCCCGTTTTTGCAAAGCGCCCCACCGTCACCGGCGCCACCAAAATCGTGCCTGACCCGATTTGAGCGCGGTCGCGAATCACGGTTTTGTGTTTGGCTTTGCCGTCAAAATTTGCTGTGATAGTCCCCGCGCCGATATTTACAAAATCCCCGACTTGGGCATCCCCCAGGTAGCTTAAATGTTTCACCTGGGTGCCTCGACCGATCTTTGAGCGGACAATCTCGACAAAATTTCCAATCACCGACCCCGAACCGATGCGGGAAGCGCCGCGGATTCTAGCGAAGGGACCAATCACGCAATGGTCACCGATTTGAGAGCCTTCCTCGATTACCGTATGCGGCAACAACAGGGTATCTTGCCCTATCTTGACATCGGAGTCAATAAAGGTGGTTTTGGGGTCCCGGATGCCAACCCCACGCTGCATCCACGCCTCCAAAAGACGCCGCTGCATGATTTCCTGGATGCCGGACAGATCCAACCGCGTGTTCACTCCCAGCACTTCCTGCTGATCCTCGGTTTTAACTGCTTCCACGTGCCCCTGGCTGGACAAAATTTCGATAACATCGGTTAGGTAATACTCTTTCTTGCGCGGGTTTTTCTGAATGCGTTTTAATGCCGCATAAAGCTTTGCGGCTGCAAACACGTAGCAGCCCACATTTATTTCACGAATCGCTTTTTCCTGCTCAGAAGTGTCGATTTCTTCGATAATTTTCTCGACGCGCCCATGAGAATTTCGCTTCACGCGCCCATAACCTTTTGGAGTTGCGCTATCCACCGACAAAAGTGTGCAGTCCGTGTGATGAGCACGATGATTTTCTAAAAGTTTTTTTAGCGTTGCCGTGGTAATAAGCGGCGTATCACAGTAAAGAACTAGCACCGAGCCGTTAAAATTTAAAAGCGATTTGGCACTTTGCTGCACCGCATGGCCGCTTCCCAACTGATCTTTTTGCCTCACCACCTGCACGCTGGAACCCAACGCCCGCTGCACGCGTTCCATCTGATAGCCTGCGATCACCAGAATTTTTTGACTTCCCGCTTCCCGGGCACGTTGGATCAAAAACTCAACCATGGGACGCCCGCAAATTTCATGCAGCGCTTTGGGTAAACTGGAACGCATCCTAGTTCCTTTGCCCGCGGCAAGAATAACCGCGGCGATCTCAAGCGCCGCGCCTGTTTGAGATTTTTTTTTCACCGGAAAGTGGGCTGGGATCACGCGATTTTCTTATCTTGTTTTTTGTAGTCCACAAATATCGGCCGCTGGCGGCCAAGCACGGTGTCTCGATCCACCAAACACTCCTCGACGCCGGTCAGCGTCGGGATTTCATACATCGTATCCATCATCGTCTCTTCCAAAATGGCCCGCAACCCTCGCGCGCCGGTGCCCTTTTGCATCGCCTCATGCACGATTTCCTCAAGCGCGTCATCCGTGAATGTCAATTCCACGCCTTCCATTTCGAAAAATTTCTGAAACTGCCGGACAATCGCATTTTTGGGTTTTGTGAGAATATCCAACATATCTTGTTTGCTCAAACCGTTCAGTGTGCCGATCACGGGGAAGCGGCCGATAAATTCCGGGATCAGGCCGAATTTCACCAAATCCTGCGTTTCCACTTTCGGTAGAAGGTCATGCTCCTTGATGGAACGAGTTTTTAATTCATGGAATCCGATGTCCTTTTTTCCTAAACGGTGTTCAATGATTTGTCCCAAATGACTGAAAGTACCCCCGCAGATAAAAAGAATATTTTTCGTATCCACCGATATGGCCTCGGCCTGCGGATGTTTACGCCCGCCCTGAGGAGGAACGTTGGTTTTAGTGCCTTCCAAAATCTTCAAAAGCGCTTGCTGCACGCCTTCACCCGAAACATCGCGCGTGATTGATACATTTTCCGAAGTCTTTCCGATCTTGTCGATTTCGTCAATATAGACAATGCCTATCTCGGCGCGCGGCACCTGATATTTCGCATCCTGAAGCAAACGCTGGATCACGTTTTCAACGTCCTCGCCGACGTAGCCGGCCTGTGTCAGTGTCGTCGCATCACAGATCGCAAATGGTACCTTCAAAATTTTTGCCAATGTTCTGGCCAACAGCGTCTTTCCGCTGCCTGTGGGCCCGATTAAAAGAACATTCGATTTTTCCAATTCGACGCCTTTTAAGTCGGTTTTTGAAAATACACGCTTGTAGTGATTGTAAACGCTGACGGAAAGCTGCTTTTTTGTTTTTTCCTGCCCGATCACGTACTCATCGAGAATTTTTTTGATTTCCTGCGGTTTCGGCAAATTTTCGAGCAATACCGGCTCGGTAGAAACTTGTGTGGGCTGTTTTTCTTGCGTCATGGTGTCATAACAAAACTTGACGCAGTCCTCGCAAATCAACACTTCGGGACCCGCGAATAAACGCTCATCGGTCTTGGCAATTTTTTGGCAAAACGAACATTTCTGCATCACTTGTTTCATGAGGAATCTCCCGCTCCACCCGATTTAATACTGCCCCGCTTGGATTCGAACCAAGACAAACGCCTCCAAAGGGCGGTGTGCTACCATTACACAACAGGGCACCAATTTTTAAAACTACCCCAACTACCCGCCGTGCGAAGCCTCAATCCTCAAGATTGAGGCGGAGTGCCGCAACCAAGAGGTTGCGGCCGCAAGCCCGGTTATCAAAACGTCGAGGCTACAAAAACCTTCCAGTTTTTACGCGCCCTCTTCAAACGGCGCGCGGCTTTCGAAGCTTTTTGTTTCGACGAAAACAATCCAAAAACGCAGGAACCGCTACCCGATAAAAGAGCCCCCAAAGCTCCTTCGTCCAAAAGCTTTTTCTTGATTTTAGAAATTGTTTTAACTCTTTTATTTAGAGCAAGTTCCAGACTATTTGTCAATAGCTTCGAGAGCGTTTCCGAATCGCCTTCCTGAATAGAATGGAGCAGCATTCTAACATTGGCTTTTTTGACTGTCAACAGTCGCCCCCGGAGTCCTGCGTAGGCATCTTTTGTGGATATTTTGAATGGGGGCTTGACCAGGCAATGCCATATTTTTCGTGAGGGTGGATTAATTTTCTTGAGAATTTCTCCCCGGCCGCTTGCCATTGCTAAAGGGGTTTCGAGTATAAAAAAAGGCACGTCGCTGCCCAACTGTGATCCGAGTGCCATTAATTTTTTCTTGGACAAACCTAAATTCCAGAGTCGGTTTAACCCCAAAAGCACCGTTGCAGCATTCGAGGAACCGCCTCCCAACCCTGCCGACACAGGAATCTGTTTTTGAATCCGTATCCGTACCCCACGCCGGACTGCGCAAGTTTCCTGTAAGAGCTTTGCCGCGCGCCAAGCAAGATTCGTCGAATCAGTCGGAATTTTTTCTTCGCCAATAACCGTCAGTTCGATGCCAGACGAAAGACACTCCAGGCAAACCGTGTCTCCGAAATCCAGTCTTTCAAATAGAGTCTCGATGGCGTGGTAGCCATCTTGTCTCTTTCGCAAAACATTCAAAAAAAGATTAATTTTTGCCGGCGAAAAAAAATTCACCCCGCTCATGCGGGGATCAGGGAGTCGCAGCCGCGATCAGCGGACTTTCGGTGTCAAGAGCGGAAGAATCGGCTAGGTTAAATCCGAAAAGCTTGAAAGCTTCCTGAACCGATTGAGACTCCGTCAGATAGCGGTCGAGAATTTCTTGTTCGGTGATTTTTTTTGCTCGATAATCGGCAAACACCTTCTCAGTAATGACAAGTTTCTGGCGATTTAAATAATCGAGAATTTCAATTTCATTAAAATCGGAAAAATGATAGCCGTCCAAGACCTCGCTGACAGTTTTCAACACGTTGATCATCGTTTCGCGGGGTTGGGCGGCTTTTAGAGACAACAAAGCGAAACGAAAACGCCGGGCATCCGGAGAAGCGTCGTACAATCCATCCACGAGCACAAAAGCCTGAGAGGCTGTGGCTGTTTCTTCTTTGCTGTCTTTTGAAAAATTGAACCGAATTCTTTGGGCAATTTGTTCAGCGAGAAAACTTTCAAGTTTGACTTCTTTCAAAACAAAATTTTTCTCACCTTCCGGAGAAGGCTGATACTTGCCTTGGCCAAACAACGTTCGGTTGATCGACTCTGCGATACCGATCGCGTCGCTATTGGCGCGCTTGGTATCGTCGACCGAGCGGGTCACGGTCAACTCATTGGCGTGTGCGCGATCTCGAATCACCACGACGCAAAAATCAATCTCTCGGTCCGTGGACAATGCCACGCGCGTAACCGCCTGCATAATCTGTCCCATCTTCTCATGCACTTCCTTTGGAATCTGGCCTTTGTCGTCAATAAGGTCGTCGATATAGATCAAAGCGCCGGCCGTTTTACCCACCACGCGGGCAGAAATTTCCAAATGATTTTCCTTACGGCAGATGCCTTCGATAGCTTTGGGCACGGTGTCTGCCGGGTAGGTGAACTTCGGCCCACAACCTGTGTTCAGAGCACAGAAAACAAAAGATAGAAGACAGAAAACAGAGAAAAAATGGACCGAGCTCTTCCCTCTGTCTTCTGTCTTCTGAAAAACGAAATTACTTGGGGACATACTTGGCAGCCACACGAGGATTTGACTTGCCGTATTCTTTGAAAATCGCTTCAATCTCGTCAAAATCCAGTTCGTTCCTCTTAAGAAGCTCATTGGCAAAGCGTTCGAAAACAATAACTTCTTTCCGAAGAAACTCTTCCACATTTTTCAGGCAGGTTTGCATGATCTCATGCGTTTCGAGATTCAACTTTTCCTTCATGTTGTCCGAGAGCTGCTCGGCCGGAATATGAGAAAAATCACCCACCCACTCATTTTTGCCCATGCCCCATTCCCAAACCATTTTGTGCGCCCAATACGTAGCGTTCGTGAAATCACTGCACACACCGGTAGCTGTGACGCCAAATTTTACTTTTTCGGCCACATAGCCGGCCAGCGCCACCTTGATGTTCGCCAAAACTCTATCTCGGTTGTGATGCGCTGTTTCTTCTCCGGGCAAGTGATACACAACACCGCCGGCACTCCCTCGGGGGATGATAGACGCTTTAAACACGTCATCGGTCGGATGCAAGAGATAAAGAACCATCAAATGTCCCGCTTCATGAAATGCCGTAACCACACGGTCACTTTCGCTCACCTTCGTCGTGCGCTTGAGACCAAGATCCACGCGTTCGAACGCTTCCGAAATATGATCATAATTCACCTTGTCCTGCTTGCCTCGCGTCGCAATGAGTGCGGCTTCTTTCACGAGATTGGAAATATCTGCCGGACTCTTGCCAACTGCTTTTCTTGCAAGCCGCGGCACATCGAGATTGGGATCCGCGCTGACTTTTGTTAGATAATAACGGAAAAGCTCCTCGCGTTCGGAAAGGTCCGGTTTTTCCACAAAAATTTTCCGGTCAAAACGTCCGGGACGCAGAAGCGCTTCGTCCATGGTGTTTTCGGCTGCGTTGGTAGCGCCAATCACGATCACGTTTTCTTCATAATCCCCCAAACCATCCATTTCAGCCAAAAGCTGGTTTTGGGTGGAATTAGTTTCCTCGGTTCCGCCAAAAGCAGAAAACACGCGCTTGCGACCGACCGCGTCGATTTCATCGATAAATACGATGCAGCCGCCATAGGCATAGGCCAAACGGCGGGCACGCTGGAAAAGTTGCCGCACACGGGAAGCGCCAACGCCCACAAATACTTCCACAAACTCTGATCCCGACATCGAAATAAACGGAATACCGGCCTCAGTAGCAATGGCCTTTGCCATGTAGGTTTTCCCGCAGCCAGGAGGCCCCATCATGAGCATACCGCGGATCACGTTGCCACCGATTTTTTTTACGCGCGCCCTGTCTTTAATCAAGCTGACCAACTCTTTAGCCTCGATCTTGGCGCCTTCCATGCCAATCACGTCTTTCCACTTGATATTGACGGCATCTTTTTTTATCTGTTTTTTCTTGAGTTTTTGCAAACCGCCCTGCAGCACCCAGGAATAAAGCACGACGAAAATAACAGCACTGATCGTGGCTTGCAATCCCATCGTGGATAGCCAGGCAACCATGTACGAACGTTGGTAAGAATCAATGGAGCCCAGAGCCGCGATCGGGATCCAGAAAATAAAGACGATCCAGGCGACCACCACGATTTTGACCCAGTGGTTCCACCAAAACAATTTTAATTTTTTCCAAAAAGGCACGAAGACTCCTCTCAGCAGGTTAAACGAAAAGTGGCATTGATTTGACGCGTTTACTTCTTCTTATGTCTGTCGCGACGACGACGTTTTTTTCTTTTATGAACCGCCATTTTATGGCGTTTTCTTTTACGTCCGCAAGGCATACTGTCAGTCTCCTCCTTGAAAAGGCTTCATCAACACGGATGGCATTGATTTAAAATCCGTGTCTGTTCTTTGTGTGTTTTTAGTAAATCACTTTGTTCAGCGGGTATTCGATGATTCCCTCGGCGCCGGCAGCCTTGAGTTTTGGAATCAAGTCCCGCACAATTTTTTCGTCAATGATCGTGTCCACATCCACCCAGCCTTCGGAAGCCAGATTGGAGATGGTCGGTTTTTTCATGGCGGGCAGAATCGAAATGACGTGCTTCAAATTTTTTTCATTCACGTTCATCTTGAGCCCCACTTTGGACTCGGCCTGGATCGCGCCCACCAGCAACATCGCGACGTTCTGCATTTTTTGTTTTTTTTTCGCGTCTTTCCAAGATTTTTTGTTTGCAACAAATTGGGTTGTAGAATAACAGAGCGTCTCCACGATGCGCAGGTTGTTGGCTTTGAGTGACGAGCCAGTTTCGGTGAGTTCTACAATTGCATCCACCAAACCCGTGGATACTTTGGCTTCAGTTGCTCCCCAGCTAAATTCAACCTCTGCTTTCACGCCACGGTTTTTTAAGTATTTTTCGGTAAAACCCTTGAGTTCCGTGGCAATTCGTTTGCCCTGCAAATCCTTCACGGATTTCATCGAAGAATCATTGGGAACGGCCAGCACCCAACGAACAGGGTTCATGCCAGTTTTGGCATACACAAGTTCTTGAATCCGCATCACATCCGAACTATTTTCCAAAATCCAATCTTCGCCCGTGATACCACAATCCAGCGCCCCATCTTCCACGTAGCGCGACATTTCCTGCGCGCGTATCAGTACCGGCTCGATCTCAACATCGTCTATATAAGGGAAGTAAGAACGCGATCCAACCGTAATATTAAAACCTGCTTTTTTGAAAATTTTAAAGGTGGCTTCCTGTAAACTACCTTTGGGAAGACCTAACCTCAACTTAAACCCTTTTTCTGTCACCAAACACCTTTTTTCAACGATTTATTAAATTGTATGTTATGGCTATCCAACAGGATACGAAAAAACAACGCTTTCCCACTTATAAATGATCGAGGGAGTCTAACATAGCTCAAACTCCTTGTCAATTGACTGCGTGTAGCTGTATGTGTATAATGCCGAATCTATGTTAAAACTTCTCCGACAAAAGGGCGTCCAAAAAAATATCTACGCAGTATTGGCCTTGGGCATTGCAATTTCTTTCATCGTGTCCGGGGTGTTGATCAGTCACGATGACAAAAATACCCTCGGCGCCTTGGCTATGATCGATAAACATAAAATCACCACCCAGCAGTATCTCGACAGCTACCGCGCCGTGCAACGGCAGGCATCCTTCATGTATGGAGATAAATTCAACGAAATAAAAAACCGAATTAATTTCAAAGGCGAGGCGTGGGACCGGCTTCTTCTGCTTGATTACGCTCAAAAACAGAAAATCCGCGCAACGGATGCCGAAGTCGTCGAGTGGGTGAGTTCTCAACCGGCGTTCAAAAGCAAAGATAAATTTGACCAAAAGCTTTACGAACTTTACGTCGAACGGGGATTGCGCGCGACCCCGCGCGGGTTCGAAGAAGAAATCCGGCAAATGCTCACGATTGGCAAAATCCAGGAACGCATCAAGTCCAAGCCGGTGGACGATAACAAATTGAAAGAACTTTATCAAAAAGAAAAAACTGAAAAAGACTTGATCTACGCCATCTTGCCATGGGAAACGCAAAAAGACAGTGTCACGGTGACGGACAAAGACGCCGAGCAACTCTATTCAATCGTGAAAAATAAACTTTCAACGCCGGAGCGAGTAAAAGTTTCTTATCTTTTTATTCCCAAAGAAAAAAACGTGGCCTTGAAAGAAATATTCGAAGATAAAACCCAACGCATGGACCCTATTTCTAAAAAATATAACCTTCCCTTGAAAGAAACCGGTTATTTTTCAAAAAATGACGCGGTGCCGGAACTGGGGAACTCCCCAGAAGTCCTCTCGGAATGTTTCAAGCTGGCTGCCGACGAAGAAAGCCATTGGATCGAAACGGATGCGGGCAATTATAAAATGAAACTCGTCGACAAAAAGAGTGAACACCCCATGAGTTTGGAGGAGTCTCGTGAAGAACTCAAAAAAATTTATACCCAGCAGGAAGCCACGGAATTGGCCGTCAAAAAACTTACCCGTCTCAAAGACAAAATGAAAAATACGGATTTTGAGGTTGTTTTAAAAAGTGAGGGTATCGAGACGACCTCTCTCGAGAAATATCACACCGGAATTTATCCGGCCGGAATTTATCCCTCGGAGAATCTGGAGCAAGCGGTTTCATCTCTTAAAGAGGGTGAAATCAGCGACGCTTTCGAGATCCCGAAAGGGGCAATGATGGTAAAGGTCATCAAAATTAACCCATTGGATGAGAAAAAATTCAATGAAGAGAAAGAAACTTTCAAAAAAGAACGCTCAGGCAAACAATTTAACGACGATATGAATCAACTATTGGAAAACTTGCGAAAAAATCTTTCCTTAAATCTCGAAAGAATGAAGGAAATTTTTCCCTCGGAAGAAACCGCCAGGCCGTCCTAGATCAGCTTCTTTTGCTCAACAAGTCTTTTAGTTCCTTCATAAACTGATTAATATCTTTAAACTGGCGGTACACCGAGGCAAAGCGCACGTAAGCTATTTCATCGAGTTTGTGCAGATATTCCATCACAAGCTCCCCTACCACCTGCGCTTTGACTTCTTTGTCGAAACTCTTCTGCAATTCTTTTTCGACCCTGTCCACCACGGCCTCGACTTTTTCCATGCTGACCGGGCGTTTTTCACAAGCCTTTAGGATTCCGGAAATAATTTTGTTACGGTCGAACGATTCACGGCGACCGTCTTTTTTGATCACCATTAGAGGCACTTCTTCGACATACTCGTAGGTGGTGAAACGTTTTTTACACTTGGTGCATTCGCGGCGGCGGCGCACGCTTTTACCTTCATTGGATGAGCGTGAGTCAATGACCTTGTCCTCGTCATACAGGCAAAAGGGACATTTCATCCTGGAGAAATCCTCCGATTAAATCTTGGCCATGGTTCGAGACGCTTTGGACTCGATCCGGTTAATCTCCTCTTGATATAGAGGAAACTTTTTCACAAGCGCGCGCACTTTTTCTCGCACCGACTTTAGATTGGAGATTTCGCCTTTCGAAGCCAGAACCTCCTGGATAAAACCGGAGATCTCTCGCATCTCTTTTTCCTTCATGCCGCGCGTCGTGGCGGCGGGCGTGCCAAGCCGGATGCCGCCTGCCTTGAACGGACTCTGGGTGTCAAACGGGATGGCATTTTTATTGGCCGTGATCGCCGCCTGATCGAGCCACTGGGTGCAATCTTTGCCGGTTAAACCTTTTTGGTTTACATCCACCAACATCAGGTGATTATCCGTTCCGCCGGAAACAAGACGAAAACCGCGTTGGGTGAGTTCTTCGGCCATCGCTTTTGAATTTTTTACGATCTGCATTTGATATTCTTTAAAACTGGGTTCCAGCGCTTCTTTCAAAGCCACCGCTTTGCCCGCGATCACGTGCATCAGAGGTCCGCCCTGCCAACTGGGAAACACTTCGGAGTCGATCTTCTTGGCAAATTCTTTTTTGCAGAAAATCATGCCGCCACGGGGACCGCGCAGTGTTTTATGCGTGGTGGTCGTTACAAACTCGGCGTACGGAATGGGGTTTGGATGAAGGCCCGCCGCTACCAGGCCCGCGATATGCGCCATGTCGACAAACAATACGGCGCCGATTTTGTCGCAGATCTGACGAAAGCGCGCAAAATCGATGATGCGCGGATAGGCCGACGCGCCGGCGATGATCATTTTGGGCTTGTGTTCGGTCGCAAGCGTTTCAAGCTCGGCATAGTCGATACGCTCGTCTTTTTGACTCACACCATACGGAACGATTTTAAAAAATTTCCCGGAAAAATTCATTGGATGCCCATGCGTGAGATGCCCTCCATGCGAAAGGTTCATCGCCATGACTGTGTCGCCGGGCGTCAGAGCAGAAAAGTACACCGCCGCGTTGGCCTGTGAACCCGAATGCGGCTGAACGTTCACATGCTCGGCGCCAAAAAGCGCTTTTGCGCGCTCCTGCGCAAGTTTCTCCGCCACGTCCACGAATTCACAACCGCCATACCAGCGTTTTTCCGGGTAACCTTCCGCGTATTTGTTGGTGAGCACCGAGCCGACCGCTTCCATCACGGCAAGACTTGTAAAATTTTCACTCGCAATTAGCTCGATGTTGTCGTTTTGGCGATGGGTTTCTTTTGAAATCGCCTCAAAAATTTCAGGGTCGGTTTGGGATAAAGCGCTCATTTTTTGCCTCTCGCCTTTCCTCTTTGAGTCGTAGATTTTGATTGTTGAACGAATGTTTTTTTCTCGATCTGAGCGATTTGTGCGACGCGGCGCTGGTGACGCCCGCCTTCAAACCCGGCCTTGAGCCAACTTTTCACGATCAGTTCGGGATCATCGAATAAATGTTCGGAGCCAAGCACGAGAATGTTCGCATCGTTGTGCTGGCGTGAGAGAATGGCCACGTCCTTATCGAAGCAAATCGCGGCGCGCACATTCGGCAGTTTATTTGCCACCATCGCCATGCCGTTGCCGCTTTTACAAATCAAAATGCCCACATCGACTTTTTTTTCGGAGACGGCCTTTGAAACTTTATGGGCAAACTGCGGATAATCGCAAGGTTCAGAGGAATGGGTGCCATAATCCGTCGTTTGGTATCCTTGTGATTCCAAAAAGCGATTCAAATGTCCTTTTAAAGTGTAACCCCCGTGGTCGGCACCCAACGCGATCTTCATAAGCCCCCCTTTTTCACTCCCATCTCTTCGGTAATCCGCGTCACACAATCACGAATCACCTGAAAAACATTGTTATAAAAATTATCCGGCATGCGAATTGGGTCGGGAATGTCTATTTCCAGTGTTTTTTGAAATTCGTCCGTCGAATATTCGGTCAAAAGATGCACCTTCTCTGCCGCCTCCGGCCAAGACCGAAGGATGACTTCCTTGTGCATCGCCTCCATGACGAAAATTTTGTCCGCTGTGCGCACCATCGCGGATGTGATCTTGCGGCTACGATGGTTTGAAACATCTATTCCCTGCTCCTGCATGACGCGCAGCGTTTCCAGAGAAGCCGGGTAACCATCCACCGCCCCTACCCCAGCCGAACCCACCAAAAACTCATTGGCTCGATCCGCCACCAGATGCTTGAAAAACCTTTCGGCCATCACGGAACGACAACTATTTCCCGTGCATACGAACAAAATGTTTTTCTTCATGAAAACCTGATCTCCAAAAATTTAAATATCTACCTTCTTTTCCAAAATCTTTTTTCGATTGTCTTCTTTGTGGTCTGCCAAAGCTTTTTCAAGTTTTTTGTCGGACAAGGCCAGAATTCTGGCTGCCAAGAAAGCGGCATTGCGCACGCCGCCTAATCCGATGGCCACCGTCGCCACCGGCGTTCCCGCCGGCATCTGAACCGTGGAAAGAAGAGAATCCAACCCTTTGAGCGATGAAGTTTCCACCGGTATGCCAATCACCGGAAGCGTGGTATAAGATGCCACCACCCCGGCCAAATGCGCCGCGCCACCCGCCGCGCAGATAAATACGCGCACGCCCTGTTTTTTTGCCGCCTCGACAAATTCCACCGTATCCTTGGGCGTGCGATGCGCGGAAAGCACGCGAGCCACATAAGGAATCCTGAAACTCCTGAGCACTTCTCCGCAAGGCTTTAGCGAGGGGGCATCCAAATCGCTGCCCATTAAAATTGCCACCAATGGTTTCATAAATACCTCATCAAAAATTAATGTTTTAAAACTTTCACCGCGTGAGATCCGATGTCTTTCCGGTAAACCATCTTATCGAAGAAAATTTTTTCCACCGCGGAATAAGTTTTCGAAAGCGCCTCAAAAATGCTGCGCCCGCTGCCGACCACGTTGAGCACGCGGCCACCGGACGTGAAAAGCTCACCGTTGACTCGCTTGGTGCCCGCATGAAACACCTGTATGTCCGGATTTTCGCGCGCATTCGAAATCCCGGCGATTTTCTTGTCGGTTTCATACTCATCCGGGTAACCTTCGGAGGCAATAACCACGCACACGCAATCTTCGTCTTTCCATTGAAGTTTTACTTCCGACAAACGTTCCTCGACGGTTGCCAAAATCAGCTCGAGTAAATCATTTTCAAGGCGCGGCAAAATCACCTGCGTCTCGGGATCGCCCAAACGCACGTTGAATTCAAGCACGCGAAACCCTTTTTGCGTCATCATAATTCCGGCGTACAAAAAACCCTTGAACGGCCGGCCCAGTTGCTTAAACTCTTTCACAACCGGCAGAAAAACTTGGTGCAATATTTCCTTTTCCACCTCTTGCGTGACGGCAGGCGTCGGGGAATAGGCGCCCATGCCGCCCGTGTTCGGTCCTTTATCACCGTCGTAGATACGCTTGTGATCCTGGCTGGAGGCCAGCAATTTTACCGTACTGCCATCGGTGATAGCGATCACAGAGGCTTCCTCGCCTTCGAGACATTCTTCAATTACAATTTTCTCGCCGGCCTTTCCGAAAACTTTTTTAACCATGTCCTTGTGTATGGCTTCCATCGCCTTGGGCATTGAAGTTACCACGGCGACACCTTTTCCACCGGCCAGCCCGTCTACTTTGATTACGATCGGAACCCCTTTTTTGGCCACATAATCCATGGCCTTTTCAGGCGAAGTAAACACTTCAAACTCCCCGGTGGGAATTGACAGTTTTTTCATCATTTCTTTGGCGAAAACTTTCGAGCCTTCGAGTTGGGCCGCGAACTTCGATGGACCAAAAATTTTAATTCCCTCTTTCTGAAAACGGTCGACAATCCCTTCAGCCAGCGGCGCTTCGGGACCAACCACCACAAGGTTTATTGTCTCTTTTTTACAAAATTTCAAAAGATTTTCCTGATCTTTTGCAGGAATATCCACCAGCTGCGCGATTTCTGCAATACCGGCATTGCCGGGTGCGACATAAAGTTTTTTAAGCAGTGGACTTTGCGCAAGCTTCCAGCAAATCGCGTGTTCACGTCCGCCATTTCCAATCACCAATACTTTCATATTTTTTTTCTCGTCATTGAATGGTAACACCCGATCCTTTGACAATTTCTCCTATCACCCAAGCATGCTCTCTCCATTTGGTCAGATGTGAAATAACTTTCAAAGCCCGATCTTTGGGTGTCACGAGCACCAACCCGATGCCCATATTGAAAGTTCGATACATTTCTTTGGCCGAAGCCTTTGAGCTCTCCTGAATCCATCGAAACACGCGCGGAACTGGCCAACTGCCCAGCTGAATTTTTGCCCCGCACTCTTTAGGCAGCACGCGCGGAATATTGTCAAAAAACCCCCCGCCGGTGATATGCGCCATCGAGTGGATGGGTTCTTTGTCGATTAAAGACAAAACCGGTTTTACATAAATCCGCGTCGGTTTTAATATTTCTTCGGCATGCTCGAGAATAAAAGGAGCTTTTAGCGTTTTTCGCACAAAAGAAAAACCGTTGGAATGGATACCGCTGGAGGCAACCCCGATGATGGCCTGCCCCGCAGCGGCCTTTTTTCCGTCAATCACTTTTTTGCGGTCCACGACGCCGACACAAAAGCCTGCAATGTCAAAATCACCGTGTCTGTAAACACCGGGCATTTCAGCCGTTTCGCCCCCGATCAGCGAACAACCCGCTTGCTTGCAACCTTTGGCAATGCCGTGGATCACTTCGCGCATCATGGGAGGCTGTAATTTTCCTATGGCAAAATAATCCAGAAAAAATAGCGGCTCGGCGCCCAAAGTCAAAATGTCGTTGACGTTCATACCCACCAGATCTATGCCAAGTCCCTCAAAACGTCCAGCCAGTTGCGCGACTTTGAGTTTGGTTCCCACCCCGTCGGTCGTACTCACAAGCAGCGGCTCTTTGTATTTTTTATCGGGCAGACGGCAAAGCGCCCCGAAACCGCCAATCCCGGCCAGCACTTCCGGCCGCCGCGTCATTTCCGCATAGGATTTGATGCTTTCTATAAAACAATTAGCTCCGTCGATGTCCACGCCTGATTTTTTATACGTCATACTTTTCATTAGAGATTCCTTCGAGACCCGCAGCCGGTTTTTGCCGTAGCCAAAATATTTTCTAGTATTTCTCTGCGTGAAATTTGTCTATATTTTCAAAAGCAATCGGATATTTTCCGCTCCAGCAAGCCGTGCAATAGTTTTCTTTCGGATTGCTCACACACTCCAGCATGCCCTCTAGCGACAGATAACCGACGGAGTCACAATCAAGATATTTTTTGAGGGCTTCAGTCGTGTATTTATTGGCAATGAGTTCTTCTTTTGTCGGAAAATCAATGCCGTATGCGCACGGAAAACGATGCGGCGGACAACTGATGCGCAGATGCACTTCTTTGGCGCCGGCCTGACGCAGACTTTTCACGCGCATCCTGGAAGTGGTGCCGCGTACAATAGAATCGTCGACAACAACCACGCGTTTTCCTTTCAAAACTTCTTTCACCAAATTGAATTTCACGCGCACTTTGAAATCGCGAATGCCTTGGCTCGGCTGAATGAACGTGCGGCCGACGTAATGATTCCGGATAATGCCGACCTCCAGCGGAATGCCGGACTGCTGCGAAAAACCCAGCGCCGCCGAATTTCCCGAATCGGGCACCGGAATTACGATATCGGCTTCCACCGGCGCTTCCTTGGCCAGCTGACGGCCTAGTTTTTCACGCACCAAATGCACGCTCTCTCCAAAAATTTTCGAATCAGGCCGGGAAAAATAAACATGCTCAAAAATACAATGCGCATAATGCTTTTCGTCCGAAGGGATTTGCTCGGATTTAAGTCCCCCAGCGGAGATAAACAACACCTCACCCGGCGCAATCTCGCGCACAGCCTCTGCGTCCATAATATCAAACGCGCAGGTTTCAGAGGAAATCACGTAGGCGTTGCCGAGCTTGCCCAACCACAAAGGGCGAAAACCCTGCGGGTCGCGCGCGGCAATCAAAAAATTGTGCGTGAGAAAAACCAGCGAATAAGCGCCTTTCACGCGACTCAGCGCCTCCACCACGCCTTCCTGAATATTTCGCAGCGCAGGTTTTGCCATCAGATGAATGATAATCTCGCTATCCGTGGTCGTCTGGAAAATAGAGCCGTACGCTTCGAGTTCCGCCCGCAGAATGTTGGCGTTGACGAGATTTCCGTTGTGGCCCAGAGCAATTTCTCCGCGGGAATAATCCACCAAAATTGGCTGTGCATTTTTCAAATTACTGGAGCCGGTGGTGGAATAACGAACGTGGCCGATCGCGCGGTCGCCTTTGAGTTCATCCAGCACCGAGCCGTCAAATACTTCCTGCACATGCCCCATGTCGCGATGCGCGCGCATTTTTTTGCCGTCGGAGACCACAATGCCGGCCGATTCCTCCCCCCGATGCTGCAACGCATACAATCCCAAATAGGTCAGATAGGCCGCATCCGGATGATTAAAAACGCCAAAAACCCCGCACTTGTCTTTCAACTCATCTGACATAAATTCCTTTGTTATTGCAATGACCGTAAACGGTCTGCCCAGTGCTTGGTGTGTTTCACCATGCCTTCACGGCCAGCCGGTTCTTTTAAAATCACTTCTAATTTTTTAAGCCAAATCTCGAGCTCTTCGTCCAGCAGTTTAAGAGACGTGTCCGTCTTGGACGCGGCCAATTCTTTCCTCAAACTCTGAATCGCTTGAGTGACCGCCGCAGGTTGAGAAGATTTCTTCACCGAATCGGCAATCTCTTCCAAACCTTGCACAATGTTTTGCATCATTTAAGTTTCCATCCTTCTAGCAATAGCATTTCTCCACGTATCCCTGAGAACTTCAAGCGGCGCTTGGATCAGATCGTTGATGCGCAGAAAGTCGCCGCCGACTTTTCCGATTTTATGAAATGGGAAAGTGGCTGATTGTATCACTTCCTCCGCGCTTTTCGCATTATTTAACGAGACGGAAATCACCACACGCGATTGCGACTCGCCGAAAAGTAATGCTTCCTTCGTCAAAGCAACTACCGGTATTTGCACGGTCGCGCCGATTTCGCGGCCTTTGTCTAAAATACAAGACTCTGCAAGCGCCACGGCCAAGCCGCCCTCCGAACAATCGTGCGCGGACTCAAGTAGCCCTTTTTTTGCCAGTAACACCAATAGATCCACCAGTTTTTTTGCCTGACCCAAGTCCAAACGCGGGGGAAGCCCGCTCTTGATGTCAAAAATAGTTTTCAAAAATTCGGAACCGCCGAGTTCTTCTTTGGTTTCTCCAAGAAGATAAATTTCATCCCCCGCCTTTTTGAAAAAAGACGTGACTGGCTCCCAGCCATTGATCAAACCGACCATACCGATGGTCGGCGTCGGATCCACGGCGCCTTTCGGATTTTGATTGTAAAACGAAACATTGCCGCCGGACACAGGCGTTCCGAAAGCCAAACACGCATCGCGTATACCTTCGGCGCATTTTTTAAACTGCCAGAAAATCTCGGGGTTCATCGGATTGCCGAAATTAAGGCAATTGGTGATGGAAAGCGGTTGCGCGCCCGAACAAGCGACATTTCGCGCGGACTCCGCCACGGCGATTTTAGCGCCTTCATACGGGTCGAGATAACAATACGTCGAATTGCAATCCAACGATGAGACAATGGATTTCTTGCTGCCTTTGATGCGTATCACAGCGCCATCCGAGCCCGGCAAAACCGTGGTGTTCGTGCGCACCATGTGATCGTATTGATGATACACCCACTCTTTACTGGCAATCGTCGGAGAGTCTAAAAGCTTGAGAAGTGCCGCGTTCATCCCACCCTTGCGCACAAATTCCAATTGGCTTGCAAGGACGGGATTGGAACTTGCCTCTTTTTCAAGATCAAAACTCTGCACTTTTTTAATATAAACCGGCTCTTTTTCCTCGCGAATGTACACGGGCGCGTCATCGGCCAAGGGCTTGGCAGGAATTTCAGCCACCGTTTTTCCGTTTTCCTTCACACGCATCAACAAATCCCCTGTGACAACACCGATTTCTTCGGCATGTAAATCCCATTTCTCAAAAATCTTTTTTGCTTCTGCTTCGTGGCCTTTTTTGAGGATCACCAGCATACGCTCTTGGGATTCAGAGAGCATGATTTCGTACGGAATCATTCCGCTTTCGCGCTGCGGTACTTTTGTCACATCGATTTCGATGCCCGTATTTCCCCGCGAGGCTGTTTCGCAGGTAGAACAGGTCACTCCCGCCGCGCCCATGTCCTGAATGCCCACCACGCAACCGGTTTTTAAAAGTTCCAGCACCGCCTCCAGCAGCAGTTTTTCCATGAAGGGATCGCCAACCTGCACGGCAGGACGATCTTTTTCGGATTCTTCGGTCAAATCTTTGGAAGCAAAACTTGCTCCGCCCATCCCGTCACGGCCCGTGGCGGAACCCAGATAGAATACCGGGTTGCCGACGCCCTCGGCGCGTGCCTTCACAATCTCCTCTTTTTTTGCAAGACCCAGCGCAAACGCGTTCACCAGAGGATTTCCTTCGTAAGATTCGTCAAAATAAACTTCGCCGCCGATTGTCGGAACACCGATGCAATTTCCATAAAATCCGATACCGGCCACCACACCCGAAAAAAGATGGCGTGTGGCGGATTCTTCCAGTTTCCCAAAACGCAGCGAATTCATGGAAACGATCGGCCGTGCGCCCATGGTAAAAATGTCCCTCAAAATCCCCCCCACGCCCGTGGCGGCACCCTGAAACGGTTCGATGGCCGAAGGATGATTGTGCGACTCTACTTTAAATGCGATCACGTACCCATCACCGATGTCGACGACACCCGCGTTTTCTTCGCCGGCTTTGACCAGCATTTTTTTGCCGTCTTTGGGAAATATTTTTAAAATATTTTTTGAGTTCTTGTAGGAACAATGCTCACTCCACATCACGCTGAAAATGCCAAGCTCCGTGATGTTGGGCGCCCTGCCCAATATTTTTTTGATGCGCTCGTACTCTTCGGGCGTGATGCCATGCTTTGAAATAATGTCCGGAAAAATTTCGGCTTCGGTGATCATGCCAAGTCCTCCCCTACGGCGTCACCCATTGTTATTAACCGCGTGTGTTTTAATAATTGATTCAAAAATTTTTCGGCCATCCAAGGATCCCAATTCTTTTTCCGAGGCGCGCTCGGGGTGCGGCATCAGGCCGAACACGTTTCTTTGTTTGTTGCAAATTCCGGCGATGTTCTCCAGCGAACCGTTGGGATTGGATTCCTCACTGACGTTTCCTTTTTCATCGGCGTATCGCACGAGAACTTGTGAATTTTTATTCAGTTCCGCAATTGTGAACGCGTCGGCAAAAAAATTTCCTTCGCCGTGCGCAACGGGGATTTTTAAAAGTTCGCCTTTTTCGGCCTGACAAGTAAACGGGGAATCCGTGGACTCAACCTTAAGCGTTACAAATTTGCAAACGAACCGAAGAGAACGGTTCCTCAGCATCGCGCCTGGAAGTAAACCCGCCTCCAGAAGAATCTGGAATCCATTGCAGATGCCGATCACCAGTTTTCCCTTGTCCGCATGTTTCCTGACCGCATCCATTACCGGCGAAAAACGCGCGATCGCGCCCGTTCTCAAGTAATCTCCATAACTAAAACCACCTGGAAGCACCAGGCAATCGAATTTGGACACGTCACTGTCTTTGTGCCAGACAAAAGAAGCGTCTTGGTCCAGCACATGTTTTAAGACGTAATAACAATCATAATCACAATTCGAACCGGGAAAAACAACGACACCGAATTTCACTCAAACAACTCCAATTTTAGTTTAATTCAAACTTAAAATCTTCAATCACCGTGTTCGCAAGCAACTTCTCACACATGGTTTTAATTTTATTCTCAGCCTGCGCCTTGTCGACCACACCCAGATCGAGCTCGATATATTTTCCAATTCGCACGTCTTTCACTTCCTGAAAACCTATCGTGGAAAGCGCATGCTGCACCGCTTTTCCTTGCGGATCCAGCACCGATTTTTTCAGCGTCACGTAAACTTTAGCCTTCATGTAGATAATCTCCG
>CAZVNB010000039.1:0-16597 GCA_964628355.1 uncultured Planctomycetia bacterium
TCAAGCGCGGTTGTTTTTATAGTCGGCGCATTCATTAGTTTTAATTTCCCGTTTTTTTTCAAAGTGCCGCCTGAATTTTATTTTCAAAGCAAGCTACTTTTTTTCTTGGTCACCGTTGCCATCAGCATTTCTATCCCGAACATCATTTTCTGGTCGGTGCTCTACGCCAAACAGCGCTTCGATTTGATCAACACCTCTACCTCGGTTGGCCTGATCATGCGCGCGGTGTTGTTATTCGCTTATTTCTCCCTAGCGCCTAAAAAATACGCCTACATGGCCGTTTACGGCGTGATCTATCTCTGCATGACCTTCGCTCAGAATGGAATGATCTATTTTTTTCACAAAAAACTCATTCCGGGCGTGCGATTCTCGATCCGCTATTTTAAATGGGAAAAAATTCGTGAGATCCTGTCTTTTAGCATCCACACTTCGCTTTCACGCGCCAGCTCACTTCTGTATGAAGAGACAGAAACGGTTATTATTAACGTATTTTGGGGTCCGGCGTCCAACGCAATTTTCTTCATTGGCAATAAGATCCCCGCGCTTATGGCAAGAATTTTTCTCGAGCCGAGTTGGGCCCTGACGCCGACATTTACGGATATGGTGGCTCGGGGCGACAGGAGGAAGTTAGAGACGCTTTTTTTTATGTATTCTAAGCTGCTTTCCATTATGGTGTTTCCGCTTTGTTTCATCGTCCTTTTTTTTGCAAGGTCTATTATTGTTGATTGGGTGGGGCCCGATTTTTCGATGTCCGCAGACCTGATGGTGATTTTCATGATACAGCTATTTATTGGCGTTCCGTTTTCAATGAATGGGTGTATTTTTAATGCCTATGGCAAGGTCAAGCTCCCCAGCATTGTCAGTATTATCATGGGAGTCGCCAATGTGGTGCTATGCCTGATACTCGGACTAGTGCTCAATTTACAACTTTATGGAATTGCGCTGTCCAGTCTTATCGTGGGCGGCATCTACGGGCAAGTTTTTTGTCCCGCATACGCTTGTCATCTTGCCGGATTTTCTCTGTGGAGATACTGGTTGGAATCGTGTATCAAACCTTTGCTGATGGTGAGTATTTTTCTCGGCGGCGGCATCGCCGTTCTACAAATAACACAGTCCCACCTGGAGATCAGCCCGCTGATGATTTTGGTGACGGCAGTGTCAACAGGCCTCTACTATCTGGCATCTTATTATTTGATCCTAAAGAGTGAAGAGAAGAAATATCTGATCGAGATCGTTGGAATCGTTATTGACAAGGTGAAGCGGCCATTTATGAAAACCCGACAACCAGCCCAGGGGTGAGCCGCTAAAAACTTTTTCCGTGTTTTTTGATATACCAATCAAGTTTGCGGGCACGAAAGTCGAGAAATTTTTTTAGTAATTTTGTGCGAATGCCACGCGGAAAAAATGAAAGAATCAGGTAGAAGCACGCCCGTCTGGAAACAGGGACATGCAATTTCTTCATGGCGTCCCGGACACGCGCAAAGCCTTGGTTCATTTCGTGACGCTCTTTTTCAAGATAGAAAATAAAAGCGTGATCAAAATTTTCTTTAGGATCGCATGTGCCAAAGTAACGATCCAGCGCGCGCAGGGCATTTTTAACGTCGCGATGATCTTGCCGGTGTTTGGCTTGCTTGTTTAGATTCAAAAGAGTCTGCTTGACCGTATCGTAAAAAGCAAACTGTGTTTGTATGGCTTTGTCGAAATTTGTGTCCGCTTCCATGGTGAGTGTGGAATCATGCAGGCGGATGTTGCAGAGTTGCCGCGGGTCGGACAGCAGCAATCCTTTGGATGCCAGCTGGATCCAAGCCAACCGGTCAGTGTGCCATCCTTGGTGGAAATCAGCAAAGCCGCCAAGTTCTTTTAAGGTCTTGCGCGGGAACAAAAAACCGGATATGGATATTTTAAATTCCTGGTCTTTATGAAGCATCATGCCGATGGATTTAAAAGCTTCAAGTGCGGGCGGTGTTTGGCCGTCCATGCGTATCAGCCCGCCGTCTTTATTGATAATGCCAAATCGGCCTTTGATGAGCGTGGCGCGCGGCTGCTGAGAGATGTACGGGACCAAAGCTTCCAGGTAAGTCGGTTCGAATACATCGTCGTCCGCCAGCATGACTATCCATTCGGTGGTGGCTAGGTCAAGAAAAAGATTTAATTTGGGGATAAGCCCGAGCGCGGGTTTGTTTTGATAGTATCGGATTTTGGAACTAGAATAGGACTCTGCGATGCGGCGTATGCTGTCGTCCTGAGTGTCATCATGCACGATGATCTGGTAATGAGGGTAAGTTTGCGCCAGGCAGCTATCCAACGCGTGACGCAGGTATTCGGTGCGTTTGTAAGTGGGGATGCAGATCGTTACGGATGTTTCAGACATTCCGGAATTATATCACACAAGGCCAAAGTTAAAATATGAGCGTAGGGCAAACAAACAAATCCTGGCTGAGTGAGTGTAAAGCGGATTTGAAATATATCTATACAAAGTTGAATTTATTTTTCACGCCCACTTTGATCGACACGGATAAAGGTCAGCGTTTTGCGGGCCCCGGATGCTTAGGGTTTAAAGGAGGGGTTTTTAATCCCGGGGCACTTTTGTGCGACACCGAATTGTTTGTAGTCGCAAAAGGCCAACAAGCTCATTGGAAGGTTGCGTTTGCCGAGGATTTCGCGAAAGGCAACCCTTTGCTCTTCCGTTTGAACGCCAATCTGGATGTTCAGCACACGCATAAAATCACCGTCATCGACAATCTACCCGAGATCAATCCCAAGCAGATCGAAGATTTTCGCATGTTCAAATTCAGAGATACGATTTATTCAAACCACGCCGTTCTGTGTTTGAAAAAAGACGGCGGCTATGATCAATGTGTGCAAATGCTGTCGACGCTGGATGCAACAAATAAGACTTTGACGTTTGTAGGGCAACCATTACTGGATTTTAAAGTAAATAATAAAGAGAAAAACTGGGTTTTTTTTGAGCACAAAGACGAGTTGTATCTGTTGTATTCTTTCTCACCTTATATTTTATTGAAAGCGATGCAGTGGCCGGAGCTGGAGTTTAAAACCGTGATAAACAAAGAAAATAAGCCGGCGTTTCATCGACCTCCTATTTTGCATAAGGAGTATATTGGCTTCAGCACGAACCCTGTGTCTTATGACGAAAATAATTTTTTGGTAGTTATCCATTCTTCCACGCACGTTTTGCGATACGGGCGGCTTTATTTCCATTGGGCGGTTTTAATCGATAAACAGTCTCTTTTGCCGGTAAAAATATCTTCGCGTCCCCTTATAAAAGGAGGAAAATGCAAAGGGATGCTGCCGGGCGTTATCTACACGATGGCCGTTATTTTATCCGGCGATTATCTGGTGTTGTTTAATGGCGAGGGAGATGCCTACTGTTCTTATGTAAAAATGGAAAGAAAAGCATTGGACGCCTCTTTTGTGGATTTTAAGCAGCGCAGAAAGAGCTTCAAATGAAAATAAGCGTGATCATCGCCACCATGAACCGCCCTGAAGACCTTCGCGCGGCAATGGAATCGCTTGTCAAACAGAGCCTGCTTCCGCACGAAGTGCTGGTGGTTGATCAAAGCGCCGATGATCGCACACGTCGTGCGGTGGATGAAATGAAGGTTAAACACCCTGATTTTTCGGGCCGGTTAAAGTATTTTTTTCAACAGGAAAAAAGTTTGGTGAAAGCGCGCAACCGTGGCATAGATGAGGCCTGCGGGGAGTTGATCACATTTCTGGATGATGACGCTGTTTTATTTGAGAATTATTTGGAAAAAATAGACGGATTCTTAAAAGAGCATCCCGAAGTCGGCGCTGTCAGCGGCTGTCAGCTTTTAAAGGCCAAGCCCGTTGGTTGGAGGTGGGCCATTCGCAAAGCGCTGTTTCGGATTTTTTTGATCAGCAATTGCGATGGCCGAATGACGCCTTCGGGATTCGGTTTTCCGATCAACGTTGAAAAAGAAATTGACCACGTGATTTTTGTCGATATGTTGTCAGGCTGTAATATGAGTTTTAGGAAAGAATGCATGCAGGGTGAGCGCTTCGATGAATGGTTCACCGGATACGGTTATCGGGAAGACGCGGATTTTTCTTATCGGATTTCAAGGAAAACGCTTGCGGCCATGATCCCGGACGCCAAACTTCATCACAACCAGTCTACTCAAAGCCGGTTGAACGTCGAAACACTGAAGAAAATGGAGATGAAAAATCATTATCATGTTTTTAGAAAATATCGGGAGCGGAACTTTTTTTCAAAGGTTTTATTCGCCTATTCACTCATGGGCATTTTTTTAATCGATTTTTTGGAATTATTGTCCAAAAGGGACAGTCTGAGTTTTCGCAAGCTTAAGGCCGGTTTTTCAGCTTCCTTTTCGGTTTTTGGAGGCCATTGATACGGATGGCTATGGGATGAGTTTTAGCAAGCCTGTTTTTTTCGCGGTCGTATTGCTGGCTGTTTTGGCGGGATTTGGGGTCTTTGTGTTGGTGCCATTGGCCAGCTCCAATATTTTCTTTGTGTTCAGCATTCCAGTTGCCTGCCTATTTTTTTTAATCATAGTGATGCGCCCAAAATTGGCGCTCGCGTCGTTGCTGTTTGTGAGATCATTGCTGGATATTCTGCTGGAACACACCAAAATCGAAGTGGGTAGCAGTGACACCGGCATCGGCGGTATTTTGAACCTTCTGATCATGGGCTTGGCAATCTTGCTGATCTGTCAAAACCTGGCCCAGCGACCCAAAATTTTCTCTTATATCCGGTGCTGGATCTTTTTTTTGCTAGTCTGCGTTATTTCTATCGCGTTTTCGCCGGATGCCATCAAGGCTTTCAAGGCTTTGTTGCAACAAGCGGGTTTTATGCTGATATTTCTAATCCCTTTTTTTATCGTAAAGGACGAACAGGACAAAAAATTTTGGCTGAAAGTCCTTATTTTTTCCTCGCTACTACCGGTGGGTTTGGCTGATTTTGCTTTGGTGAGCAGAAATCGTTCGCTTTTTTTGAATACGGTTGACGCTGGTTTACGACTACAAGGCAGTTTCACCCATCCCAATATTCTGGCTTTTTACGTCGTGTTGGTGCTCGTAGTGGCTTTTTTTATCACCAAAACGAAATGTTTTGTATTGACCTCCGTACAAAAAAATATGATCCGCCTTTATATGCTTAACCTGGTGGTGATTCTCATTGCCACCAAAACGCGCAGCGCGCTGCTTTCATGCTGGTTGATATTTGCCATGTATGGACTGCTAAAGGAGAAAAGGTATTTCTTTATGGTTTTGTTTCTCACTTCACTTTTGATCTTGACCCCGCAGGTCCAGGAGCGCGTTAGGGGCTTATTTTCAAAGACGTCCTCGAGGGCTGAATTGAGAAAGAATTCTTTCGATTGGAGGATGAGGCTTTGGAGCAGCAGCATGCCACTGATTCGGCAAAAGCCCATTGTGGGGCGCGGGTTGGGGTCCTTTAAAATATTATCGCCTACTTTTTTCAGTGTAGTGGGCGGGGGCAGTCTTGCGCATAATGTTTATGTCGAGCTGTTATTTGAAACAGGAATCCTGGGGTTGATGAGTTATCTGGGATTTTTTTTGCTGCTCATGAAGGAATTTTATTTAAAAATCAAAGACAAGACGAAAAATTTATCTTTAGAAAGTGCCGTGGTATTTTCGTTTTTGATAGGACATTTGGTCATATGTCTTTCCGATAATATGCTGGACTACGTCGCGTTTAATTGGTATTTTTTCTTCTTCTTGGGCTTGGCGGCACGCTCACTTTATCTCACCAACACCGCAGGGTATAAAAAGCCATGATCAAAGTAGCGTTCATAGCCGCAAGACTTCAAACCGGAGGTGCCGAGAGGCAGTGGTATCAATTGATCGAGGGCATGGACCGAAAACAATTTGGCATCGTTCTCATTTGTTTATACGATTTAGGCGAACTGGGCAAGCAAATAGAAGGTTTGGGCGTCAAGACTTACACGGGTCTTTTAAAAAACAGGTTTTCATTCTTTGCGACCGGCAAAATCACGAACATTCTAAAAAAAGAGAAAATAGACGTCGTATTTTTATGGAACCAGCCGCTGACGATGATCTATGGCATTGCGGCCGCAAAAAAAGCCAGGGTCGATAAAATCATCGCAGTCATTCATAGCACCGGTTATTTAGAAAGAAAGTTCAGGGCGGGCATAATCAATCGGCTGTTCATGCGTTTTATTACCAAGATAGTCGCACTGGGAGAGCAACATAAAAACTATATTGTTCGTTATGAGCGCGTGTCCCCTGGAAAGGTGGTCGTTATTTTTAATGGCGTGGAGATCAAAGAATACGAACTGGAGATAAATAAACAAAGAAAAAAAGAGCAGTTGGGCATTCCGCCGAACGTCAAAGTCGTGGGGATCGTGGCGCGGCTTCACAAAGTAAAAAGACATGACATTTTTTTAAAGGCCGCAAAACTCGTGCGCATGCAATATAAAAATGTGTATTTTATCATTGTGGGAGAGGGCGAGGAGCGGAGCATGATCAACCATCTGATCCATGAATTGGATCTTACGCACAACGTGAAAATGCTGGGTCTAAGAAAAGACATCCCCGAAATTAATGCCATACTGGATGTCGCGGTTATCTCGTCGGAGGTGGAAGCATTGCCGATGTCTGTCATCGAAGCGATGGCGTCCTCGGTGCCGGTTGTTTCCACCAAGGTAGGATCGGTATCCGACCTAGTAACTGACGGCGACAATGGGTTTCTTGTTGCTCCGGGAGCCGTCGAGGATCTGGCAAAAGCTATATTGAAACTGCTCGAAAATGACGAATTGGCAGCCAGAATGGGTAGGAGAGGCCACGAAATCGCCTGCGAAAAATTTTCACGGGATGCGATGGTCAAAGGATACGAAACTCTATTTAAGGAGGAATATAAATCCTAGTATGCAAACCAAGGTAGCCATCATTTATCCCACAGATCCTTTTTATCCTAAAGTCGGAGGGGTTGCCACTCTCATTAAAGGGTTCATCAAATACGCTCCCCAAGATTTTGATATTGAGTTCATCGGGACCAGTTCCGATATAGAAAAACGCCCGTTAAAAAAATGGACGCAACTGACAGTCGAGGGCAGGGCCATTCGCTATGTGCCGGTGTTATACGAAAAAGACGAGAACAAAAAAACAAAGATCCCTTTGTCACTGCGCTTCACCTGGGCATTAAAGCGCTTTCACGCGAATTATTCCGACAAGCTGATTTTTTTTCATACCATCGAGCCGGCCATCTTGTTTACGGGCATGAAATGTCCCAAAGTACTGATCATCCATAACGATATTGAAAAACAGGTGTTGAAAGGTCAGGGGGAAGTGCTGTGGGGAAAGATGCCTTGGGTCTATTTTCAATTCGAGAAAATGATCATGCCATCCGTCGATCACGTTTACAGCGAGAGTGGCAATACCATCATGTTTTACCATTCAAAATATTTCCGTAGCAAGGAGAAGTTCTCCTTCCTGCCTACGTGGGTCGATGCGGGTATATTCTGTCCCGTTGCTGGCTCTAAGCTTTCACTCAGGCAAAAATTGTGTTCGGCGGACAGTTCAATTCCTCTTGAAGCCCAATGGATATTATTCACCGGGCGACTTCAAAAACAAAAAAATCCCATAAGGATCATCGATGCTTTTGCCGAATATCGAAAGAAAAATTTAAATTCGGTTTTGATTTTGATAGGCGGGGGAAACATGAAACTCGAGATTGAACATCACGTGCAGGGGCTGGGTTTGCGCCAGAAAGTGTTTCTTTTGCCGGAGAAACAGCAGCCCGAGCTGGTCGATTATTACCGGGCAGCCGATGTTTTTGTGCTAGCCAGCAATTATGAAGGCATGTCGGTCAGTGTTCTTGAGGCGCTGGCGTGCGGATTGCCGGTCGTGTCTACGGAAGCAGGAGAAGCCCGGCGCGTTATCAGAAAAGGTTTTTCGGGGGAAGTGGTGCAGGATTTTTCTCCGACGGCGATCTGTGAAGGTTTGGCGACAGTTCTGGGAAACCCCGGTGTTTACACGTCCCAAAATTGCCTGGAAGCCGTCTCGGAGTACACGGCTGAAAAAGTGTTAATGCCTCTATACGAAACAATGCGCACATTATATAAAAAAAAATGTACCGGATAGTCGTTCTCGGCACCAGAGGTTTTCCGGGAGTGCAGGGCGGAGTGGAAGTGCATTGCGAAAATCTTTACCGTCGTCTGGTGAAAAGAGAGTGCCATGTCACTGTTTTCATGAGAAAATCTTATGTGAATGCGCAAAGTCACGGCATTTCCGGCATTGAAGTTATCCCGCTGTCTTCCCCCAAGAATAAATATCTGGAAGCCATTGTTCATACCTACAACAGTGTTTGGTTGGCGCGAAGACTTAAACCGGACATTGTGCATATCCACGCGATCGGCCCCTCTGTCTTGACGCCGCTGGTCCGAATTTTGGGAATGAACGTCGTGGTCACTAACCATGGCCCCGATTATAAAAGAAAAAAATGGCCTTTTTTTGCGAAACTTTTTTTAAGGTTTTGTGAGGCAGTAGGAACGATTGGCGCAAACGCAATTATCACCATTGCCCGGAATATTGCCGACGACCTCAGAAAGCGTTTTAATCGACGGGCGTATATTATTCCCAACGGCGTGGAAATACCTGCCTTGGCCGATCAAGACACCACCTTAAAACAATTCGGGCTCGAGAAAAAAAATTATTTATTGGCGGTCGGACGTTTAGTGCCGGAAAAGGGATTTGATGTTTTGATAGAAGCATTTAATAAGTTATGCGTTTTAAAACAACGGTCTGTGCCGATGAAATGGAAGCTGGTAATCGTGGGCAGTGCTGACTTTGAAGACCAGTATAGCTCGAGTTTAAAGCGCGAGACCTCCGGAAACCCAAACATCATTTTGACTGGATTTTTGACGGGCGATCCGCTGCGGGAGCTGTACAGCCATGCCGGGCTTTTTGTTCTTCCTTCTTTCTATGAAGGCCTGCCCATTGTGCTGCTGGAGGCGATGAGTTATGGACTGTCTTGTATTGCGTCCGATATACCGGCCAATAGGAACATTGAATTAGCCGAGCAACGGTTTTTTCCGTCGGGAGACGTTGAAGCACTGAGCCGTACCCTCGCACAATTTATAGACCACCCCTTGAGCGATGAAGAAAGAAAAAAACAAATTCGGATGATCGCCGAGAAATATAATTGGGAAACGATAGCCGATCAGACGCTGGAGGTTTATAAACACGTTCTAAAGTTTCATGAGTCTCATGGCCGATAGGAAAATTTTAGCGGCGCTTATTTTTTTACTGTTTGCCGATTCACTCTCCGGACGGGCGGCCAATTCATTGACCACGCCTTTTCACTGGGAATTTGCGGGATGGTATGGCGGCGGATGTTATCCGAATGTTGAATTTGATCCCCATGTCAAAGACCGGGTCTACCTTGTGTCCGATGTTTCCGGTATCTGGAAAAGCGACGACTTGGGGGAGCACTGGTCATTCATTAACGAAGGTCTTGAAAAATTGAATGTCGCTTTGATCGCGATTGCTCCCTCGGATTCAAAGGTGCTGTATGCGGGCACAAAAGCCGGCCTATTTCGCTCGTTAGATGAGGGGGCGCATTGGGCGGCATGTGATACAGCCGGATCGCGCATACGCTTTGAGCGTCCGGCCAGTCATCGTAGCATCGCCGTATCTCCCGCAGACGCCGGCATGTTGGCCGTCGGCACAGCCGGCGGCGACGTATTTTTTTCCAAAGATAGCGGCATGACGTGGAATACGCTTGGCGGACTTCGTTTACCGCCGGCAGACAGCGGTCCGATAACAGCCCTTGTATGGAGCGCGGATGGTTTGAAACTTTATGCGGCGTCAAGCCAAGGCTTGGCAGTTTATCCCCTGCCGGATGAGAAATGGCGAGTTCTTGACAACGCACCAAAAAAAATCACTGATCTTTTAGTCGTTGGGATTTCGAATGATAGTTTATATGCGGCGGGTCAAAAAACTCTGTTCATATCCGAAGATGCCGGCGAGTCTTGGCATGCGACATCGGAAATCCCTCAAGGAACGAGCTATCGCGTGGCTGTGGTGGCGGCGGAAAAAATGACTCGAATTCTAGTTGCATGGGTCGATGGTTGGAAAGGAGAGATCGTCGAGAGCGACGATGGCGGCCATATCTGGAAACCAGCGACGCAGAAAATGATCCCGGATAAAATTCTTAATCCGACCCGTATTTGGGCAGGTTCCGAAGTGCAGGTCAACGCGTTGAAAATCAATCCATTCGATCCAAACGTTTTATTCCGCACGGATTTTTGGGGCGTGTGGAGAAGTGATGACGGAGGCAAGAATTGGAAGGAAAAAATTAATGGAGCGCCTAACACCGTAGGGTCGGATGTGGTCGTGACCGAAGACGGAACGGTCTATGCCGCCACCATGGATAATGGTTTGTTGAAAAGCGCAGACGGGGGAAAACATTATGAAACTCTGTTCCCGGCCAAAGGCTATAAAAAAGAGATCAATGGGCATGTATGGAGAATTTTGACAGCCGGGTCTGGGAAAATTATTGCCACTTCTTCTCCTTGGGACAAAAATGTAAATCAAGTGATCTTAAGCAACGACGGCGGAAAGAGCTTTGAGATTATCAATGAGGGGTTGCCGGCCCAAAGGCCCAAAGCCAATACGATGTGGTGGGAAGGATTCGCAAGGGCGTTGGCTGTGGACCCGCAAAATACGAACAATATTTACCTGGGAATCGATGGTGACGATGGCGGAGGATTCTTTGTTTCTAATAATGCTGGCCGTCATTGGAAATATCCGAAAATCCAGCCTCCCTGTAAGCGCATATACAACGCTTTGGCCGTTGACCCCAGCAACCCGAACAGGCTATTTTGGGGCGGATACGGCAAAGACGGAGGCATTTATCTATCCGAAGATAAGGGGGATTCCTGGAAGCTGGTTTTTAACCAGATGTTCAAAATTTTCGACCTGGCTATTGGAAAAGACGGGGTTATTTATGTAGGCGGAGAAAAACAGGGTGCCTGTCTGTATTTATCTCAAGATCACGGGAAGACGTGGAAACTATTAAAAAAATTCTCAGAAAAAGGCTCTGTGGAAGCGATTTGCCTGCTGCCGGGGGACGGAAAGAAAATGGCTTTAAGCAGTCATCAATGGGATGAACTGGCGAACGGGAGAGTCCATTTTTCCAATGACGGGGGCAAAAATTGGGTGGATATCACCGGAGACCTACCACCCGGCTCAGGGATGGCCGCAATAGCGTACGACAAAAAGAGCGGTTATCTATATGGAATCCGTTACGCGGGGTCAGTTTATCGATTTGATCTAAGTCTATTAAATTAATATAATAAATTAATAATTTTAAATAACCCTTGCTTTTTTTTAAAACCTCTTGTATACTCGCAACAGTTCTTTTATATGATGCGCCTTGAAAAAGTTGCCCGATAAAAGGGTATGACTGCAAGCGGCAGTAATGACCGCATGTAGGCAAACCATCCGAGAGGGTGGGACGCAAAGCCACAGGTCCGAATTTGGTCGTAGGACAGCTGGGTTACCAAGCTAACAAAAGCACCGTAGTTTTCAACCCCTTCTCAGTTATCGGAGAAGGTTTTTTGTTTTATGGGTGGCGCGGAACGGATTTTAACGAATCCATCACGACAAAGGTGATAAAAATGAAAAAAATAAAAATTTCGATCGCAACGATTGCAGTTCTAAGCTTCACGTTGATTTATCAACAAGCGCCGGTGGGTGCGTTGAGCCAGTCGCTTAATTGGCAATACGCCGGTTGGTCGGGTGGCGGGGCGTTTCCAGCAATTGTGCCCGATCCGAACGTTGCAGGCCGCACGTTTCTCATTTCCGATGTGGCTGGAATGTGGCGAAGTGAAGACAGCGGCAATCAATGGACATTTAAAACCCAAGGCCTTGTTAATCTAATGACGGCTTCTTTGGCCATCGCCCCTTCTAATTCTTCCATCGTGTATGCCGGCAGCGACGCCGGAATTCACAAATCAACCGATGGAGGCAACAGCTGGACTTTTTTAGCTGCCCCATACAATCTGGCTGTTTATCGTCCCGATAATTACCGCTCGATCGCAATCGATCGTCTCAATCCCAATAAATTTTTTGTAGCCACGAAAGCCGGTGAGGTATTTACTTCTGCGGACGGCGGCGCCTCTTGGAGCCGTGTCGGCAGCGCTACTTACCCTTTTGGTCAAGCCGGCGCCATCAGCGCCGTTTATCTCACCCGCGATAATGCCACTTTATTTGTTGGATCAAGTCTCGGACTTCGTAAATGCGATCTAGGCACCGGCACATGGTCTTCCGTTAATAGCGGTGGTTACGCCGTGTCGGACATTGTTGGTTATGGTTTCACTGAAACTATCTACATCACTTACGGCAACCGGGTGGCTTGGACGGTGGACAATGGCGCCACATGGCAATTTTCAAGCAACATTCCTATTACCAACGGCATCGCGTATCGTCTCGGGGTTGCCAGTGACGCTGCCGGGAATATAAAAATACTCGTCGGCTGGCGCGATGGATGGCTGGGCGGCGCTGTGTTAAGCAATGATGGTGGACGCAACTGGACGAATATTGAGAGAAATTTGAGTCATGATGTTGGAAACGATCCCACGCGCGTATGGAACCAGGGTTTTGGCTGGCCGTTATCGGTTGCCATTGATCCCATTAACCCAACCACTCTGTATTTGACGGATTTTTGGGGTGTGTGGCGATCGGACGATAATGGCCAAAGCTGGCAAGAAAAAATAAAAGGAGCTGCCAATACGGTGGGTTCGGATGTTACTGTCATGTCGGATGGCAGTCTTCTGGTTGGAACGATGGACAACGGGCTTTTGAAATCGACCGACGGGGGAAAGACTTATAAGACCCTGGTAAACGGTCAAAATATCGATGGCCATGTGTGGAAAGTTATTGCAACAGGAAATAAAATCATTGCGACCAACTCGCCGTGGAATGTCAATCGCAACCAAGTGCTTATCAGTACAGATGGAGGAGCTACATTTACGGTAACAAGCAGCGGCCTTCCACAGACTAGGCCCACTTTAAATACGGTGTGGTGGCAGAGTTTCCCCCGTGCTTTGGCCGTAGACCCTAAAAATCCAAATAAAGTGTACTTAGGGATGGACGGAGATTCCGGAGGCGGTTTTTTTTACTCGGACGATGGAGGTTTTAATTGGATACGTTCCACGGGACAACCTTCGTCTTTGCGCGTTTATAACGGCCTGGCGGTAGATCCCATAGAAACAAATCGGCTTTATTGGGGTGCTGTGGGAAGTGCCGGCGGCGTATATCGTTCGGAAGATTATGGCAAGACCTGGGCGCGTGTTTTTAGCGGCAGCACTTGGGTATTCGACGTGGCTGTAGGCAGTGACGGAAAAGTATATGCGGCCGGTGATTCCGGCGGACCGTCTTTGTATGTATCATCGGACAAAGGTTCGACTTGGACTCTGCTAAAGAAATTTACGGGAAACAGCGGTTCTTGCGAGGCGATTACGATAGATCCAAATAATCCAAAACGAATTGCCGTAGGCAGCGTTTACTGGAGCGGATGGGCGCCCAACAAAATATATTTTACAGAAGACGGTGGCTCTACATGGACTGACATCACCGCTGATTTGCCCGCTGGTGATGGCGCTGCTGCGATGGCGTTCAGCAATGACGGTAATTCTCTGTTCATGTCGCGTATAGCAGGCACGGTGTATCGCGTGCAGCTCACAACTTTGGATACCACAGCGCCTAGTGCTCCCGCAAATTTGCAGGCGGTGCAATCAGGAACTCAGGTGAATCTCAGTTGGAATATCTCAATAGACAACATTGCAGTGACCGGCTATGAAGTGTCGAGGAACAATGTGCCGCTAGCCACGGTTACCACCGTTACTTATGCGGATACTACGGCTATACCGGGTACGACTTATTCATACACGGTAAAGGCATTGGATGCGGCAAACAATTTTTCTACCCCCAGTAACACCGCAACGCTCACCGTCGGAGTCGTGTCGCAAGACACATTGGCTCCGACGGCCCCTTTGAATTTGACCGCATCGCTTTCCGGCACTCAAGTAACGCTTTCTTGGACAGCTTCCACGGACGACGTTGGCGTAGCTGGTTATCAAGTGCTGAATAACGGTTCGGCCATCGGCGCCAGCACAACAGAAAATTTTATTCACAATGCTTTAGCCGATACGATATACAACTATGCCGTGAAAGCTTTTGACGCGGCTGGAAATTATTCCGTTTCTGGTAATCTGGTTACAGTGACTGTACCACCCGCAGCACCGCCGGCGCCATTGGCGCCCGCAAATTTTACCGGCAGCCAGGTCAACGGACAGGTACAGCTTTCTTGGAGCGCTTCTACGGGTGCCGTGGGATATAACATTTACCGTGATGGTACGCTTTTAAAGAGTGTTACCACGACCTCTTCGTTCGACAATGCAGTGACCGCAGGCACTACTTATTCGTACAAAGTCGAGGCTTATGACGCTTTGAACACCAAGTCCCTTTTTAGCGGACAGGTCACTGTTACGATTCCGGCCCCTGTAGCAGACACGCAAGCCCCCAGCACCCCGACTAATCTCTCGTCTTCTGTGAGTGGCGCGACAATCAACCTCTCATGGAGTCCTTCAACAGACAACGTGGCTGTAACATTGTACAAAATATTTGATGATTTTACCGTGCAAATGGGCACTTCAACTACCAACTCCTATACGATGACGTCCGCAGTCACCAACACGGATTATAATTTGACGGTACAAGCATGCGACGCGGCGGGTAACTGCTCGTCTGCCACTAATCAAATCAGGGTGTATGTACCGGGCTTGGTTGTGGACAGCACGCCGCCATCGGCGCCGACGAATTTAATTGCCTCGACTTCAGCAAGTCAGGTCAATTTGTCCTGGAATGCTTCCACCGACAATGTGGGTGTGGCGGGTTATCAGATTTTTAAAGACACGACAGCAGTCGGAACAACAACGGCGACGTCTTACGTGGTAAACAACCTTACGGCAGGGGTTTCCTATTCTTTCACCGTAAAGGCGTTTGACGCGGCAAATAATTACTCGGCATCGAGCAATATGACGGTCATGACGATACCGGTGCCGTCACTTCTCCCGCCAATCAATGTCGCTGCGATTTTTTCCAATGGTTTAGTGATAGTCAGTTGGAACCCATCACCCAGCGCGGGTGTGTTGGGTTACAACATTTACCGGAACGGCAAATATATTGCTACCTATGCCAAAGGCAATTATTACGATGGCAATGTGGTAGCTGGCAATACGTATTCCTATACCTTGGAGTCTTATAATTATGTCAATAACCGATCGGCGATGAGCAGTCCTGTTGCGGTCACATTGCCGGCGGTCTTGCCATGGGTCAGCTCCATCACTTCCACGACTGCGATCATCAATTGGACCACTAACAAGCTTTCGACGGGATACGTGCAATATGGTTTTGACGCTTGGACGCAGCCTATGAAATCTTATACCACGTCTTCCGGCACCAAGGGCGCAGTTATATTGTCAGGATTGCTGTCTAAGCGTTGGTATCATTATAAGGTTGTGCTACAAAGTCAGGGCAGTACCACGATTTCAACCGACAGGGAATTTCAGACCAGTTAAAAAAAAGGGCTTAAAAGCGATGAAAAAACCAATCTTAATGGCCATTTTTCTGATGGGAATATGGGTAGCTTCCACCTCGGTAGTTTATGCGGAAACGTTGGAGGGGATCATTGCATCCATCGATGCCAAAAATAATCTGCTGCGAGTTATTTCGTCCGGTACAAGCGGCTTGGAAACGAATGTCAGCATATCCGTTTCAGAGTTCATTCGCAGCTATGGCCTGGCCAAGCTCAACAGCCTGGATGTGGGGGAAAAGATTTCGATGACCATAGGCAAGGGCGCCAGCGGTCAATGGATCATGAGATCAATAAAGAAACCGAATATTCTCGTGCCCACTCCTGACAATGGTGGCAACTTCCTGAAGACTGCGGGCAAGACTAAAGAAACTAATCATCCACGTGATGTGTCTAACAAATTAAAGTTTGTAATGAAGTAATCTTTCCTTCTTCGCTACCTGGCATTTTCCGTACGACTTTAATTCTACGCAGTTTTCGAACAATTCCTCGAGTAGGGCGCCTTATGTCACATAACACCCTGGAATTCAGACACTTACTTATTTTAGGTGATTATGGTATAAAAAGAACGCTTTATGCGACACAAATCCAAGGAGAGATGGCAGAGTGGCCGAATGCGTCCGCCTCGCCCGCCGGAGGCGGGTCCGCCTCTGGCGGAAAAGCGAGTAAAGATGCCCTGTGCTTATATTTTGTGGAGCCAATCTACCCAAAAACATTACATTGGTTCAAGTCGAGAAAATATTGCTGATAGTCGAGTCAACGGTCATAATTCAGGCAAGGCTCGTTCAACGCGACTTGGTAGGCCTTGGAAATTGATTTATCAAGAACAACTACCTAGTTACACCGAGGCCAGGAAAAGGGAGAATTTCCTAAAGTCGGGCCAAGGACGCAAGTGGATCGAAGAAAGTTTGAGTTAAGTTTTTAGGAGAGATGGCAGAGTGGCCGAATGCGTCCGCCTCG
>CAZVNB010000040.1:0-36932 GCA_964628355.1 uncultured Planctomycetia bacterium
CACGCGGCGTCGCATAGTCACCCTTTCGGGCATTGCTAAAGATCCTCGACTGCAGCCTCCCGTAGGAGTCTGGGCAGTGTCTCAGTCCCAATGTTGCTGATCGTCCTCTTAGACCAGCTACCCGTCAAAAGCCTTGGTGGGCCGTTACCTCACCAACTAGCTGATAGGCCGCGGGCTCCTCCTCAATCGGCAGCTTGCGCCACCTTTGATTCCCCAATCATGCGACTGAGAAATTTCATCGGGTATTAGCATTTCTTTCGAAATGTTATCCCCGAGTCGAGGGTAGATTGCCCACGTGTTACTAACCCTTCTGCCACTATCTCTTGCGAGATCGTTCGACTTGCATGCCTGAACCACGCCGCCAGCGTTCGTTCTGAGCCAGAATCAAACTCTCCAATTGGTAAATCTTTAATTGGCTCAGGTTCTGGTGAACCTGATTTTTTTTGAGTTGACCAAACTACTGGATTTTCGTGCTTACTCAAAGATACGGAAATCCGCATCCTCCGATAGGCAATTCAATTTTGAAAGAGCGATGATGACTTTTATTAAAACTTATAAAAACTGGACAACAAAAAAAGCACCCGATGATGCCTTTTTTTGTCATCAGTTATCGCGAATTTTAAGTTATTACCTGAGCAGAATCAAACCTTCACTCATAACTGCGTAGTTTATACCACGTGGTCGGAAATGGTGTCAATAGTAATTTTATACAAATCTAAGCCGCCAGCGCTACGCTCTGGGTATTAACTGCTAATCGGCTGCAGCACCGGCTCGCCACCGGTATCGGATACTGCGGGTGTTTGGGAAGCAGCGTTTATGGTTTCTGTCGTAGGCAATGGCATTTGACTCTCATCCTCCATCAAAGGCTTTTTTGGCATGGGGCCGCCTTTGATTTCAACTTCTTTGACGAGATTTAGCTGGGCATCATATTTGGCGAGCTTGCCGCCGAAAAACATTACGACTCCACCGTCAGTGGTAGCAATTAGGGTTGGCTGTTGATGCATGCCTTTTTTCATCATCTCGCCCTTCATTCCCATTTTGCCGGCCATCATGCCCTGATCCTGAGACTCTCTTCCTTCTCTTTGCTGTAGCATGTCCTGATCTTCAGCGAAAGCAGAAACTCCCGCAAACAATCCTACGCCTAATATCATGGTAAAGAATATGACTTTTTTCATAGGTTTCCTCCGTAGATAATAAATTATTTAAGCTCGGTAACAGTCCCGCGAAGAGTGGTTATTCCCGTATTCACCGCTTCATGAGTTTCCTTGCCCATCCACAAAGCATCTCCTGCTTTTGCAGTCAGGACAGTTGACTTACCGTCGAGCGACGTGATTGTTAACTCGCCGCCATCGATCACGTATACAATGTGATCGTAAGGATGCGTGTGCATCGCCGCTTTGTCACCCGGCTTGAATGTGATTTCGGAAACACGTGCGCGCTCATTGTCAAAAACCTGATGATAAACATTCGGCGCACCTTCTTGCGGACCCGGATAAACTTTTTCTTCGGCGAATGCCGGAGAACACAACAATGCCAGGCCTACGATCAAGCTGATCTTCTTCATTGCAACTCCTTTATTTATTGTTATGGTTACTTATTTTTAAAAATCCAGAATAAAAAAGTTAAAAACGCACTTAGCACGAGGCAAGTCGTGATCGGAAAATAAAAAGAGAAGTTTTCCTTTCTTATGGCCACATCGCCGGGCAACTTTCCGAACCAGGAAAGGTGACCGGAAGACAAAAACAGGCCAGCTACGGCCAGTCCCAAGCCAAGAGAGATCAAAAATTTTCCAAAATCAACCATCGCATAACCTAAAGTTTAAAACCGATGTCCGTATCTTTACGGTCTTTCATTTCAACCAGTCGAAGTGAGATTTGATTGGCTCTGATCCTGAGCATTGTACAACTCGAATAAACTTTTTCTTACCAGCCTTCAACAAGTGTCCCTTACCAATGGTCACCTTGAGATTAAAGTCGGTGACCTTCTGACCATCGAGCGATACCGCTCCCTGCTCGATCAGGCGCTTGGCTTCTCCGGTCGAGAACGCAGCGCCGGCACGTTTTAGCAGTTCGGCGATCCAAATTTCTTTTTCGGGAATTTTGAGTTCTTCGGGGTTGTCGGGGTTCTTTTTTTTGGAGAAGACACGGTCAAACTCGGCTGCTTCCTTTTCGGCGGCTTCTTTCCCATGCAAAGATTCGGTCAGAAGCTTTGCAAGCTTGATTTTCGCGTCTCGGGGGTGAAGTTTTCCGGCGGCGACTTCTTTCTGAATCTCTTCTCCGTTTTGGTTCGTCAGTAAATTAAAATACATCGGCATCAATACATCGGGAATAGACATCGCTTTGCCAAATACATCCTTTGGCAGATCACTCACTCCGATGTAATTCCCCAAGGATTTCGACATTTTCATCGCCCCATCAAGACCTACTAGAAGCGGCATCGTCATCACGATCTGAGGTCTCTGCTTAAGCTGGGACTGTATCTCCCGACCCATCAATAAATTGAAAAGCTGATCAGTGCCGCCCAATTCTACGTCTGCCTTTACTGCGACAGAATCGTATCCCTGCATTATTGGATAGAACATCTCTTGGAGGGCAATCGGTCTATGCGCTTTCCGACGTTTGTCGAAATCATCACGCGCCAAAAGTTGGTCGACGGTAACCTGACCGCTGATCTTAAGAAAGGTCATGAGCATTTCGGGCGTATCAAGCCACTTACTGTTATAGACAACTTCTATTTTTTTAAGATCCTTATCCAGGATCTTAAAAGCCTGCTCTTGATAAGTTTTCGCGTTAGCCTCGACTTGTTCTTTGGTAAGAACAGGTCTTGTCTTGGACTGCCCGGTCGGATCACCAATCTTTGCCGTGGCGTCCCCCACGATAAAAATGACTTTATGGCCAAGATCCTGAAATTTGCGAAGCTTTCTTAAAAGGACGGTGTGGCCAAGATGGATGTCCGGGGCGCTGGGGTCAAAACCAGCCTTCACGCGCAGAGGCCGCCTTTCTTTTTTGGCCTCTTCCAAACGGGACGCCAGTTCTGCTTTGTCAATGACGTCCACAGCATTAAGGCAGAGAATATCCAGGTCGGTCATGGTCTATACTTTAACACATGGGTCAATAAAAAAAGCCGCTATGGGCACAAGTGGCCTTACACATCTAGTTGGCAGGACACGGCGTCCCCTCCACTGATTAGGGCATGTGTTTACGTGTATTTCATGTTTTTCTTTAAAGAAAAATGTTCTGCCAACATGAGTTTGAGTGGATTAACTTACTAAAAATAATGAGGGGATGTGGTTGGGTCAGAATAAAAAAGACACGTTGCCAATATTATTGGTAACGTGTCTTTTTAGTGGAGTTTAGTTCTGTGGAACGCCTTTGGTTGAAAGCGCGATTTTACGAAGCGGCAGGTCAATTTTTACGATGCGGGCTTGCACACTCTTGCCAATCGGAAAATTGCTTTCCAAAAGCTGCGGGCTTTGCAAGTCGGTTTCTGAAATATGAAGTAGGCCTTCCACATCTTTCTCAATTTCAACAAACACGCCAAAACTTGCAACCTTGGTTACGGCGCCCATCACCAGAGAGCCCGTGGAAAGCTTGGCGGCGATTTCTTCCCAGGGATCAGTGATAAGTTGTTTTAACCCCAGCGATAGCTTGTGGTTGACCTCGTCCACCACCAAAATAACCGCTTCCACTTCTTGGCCTTTTTTCAGCACGTCTTTGGGATGGTTCACTTTACGAGTCCAGGAGATATCCGACACGTGAATCAGGCCGTCGATTCCTTCCTCAAGCTCGACAAACGCACCAAACTCTGTGAGGTTGCGTATGGCGCCTTTGACTTTTTGGCCAACTTTGTATCGATTTTCCACACCGATCCAGGGATTGGTTTCGGTTTGCTTAATGCCCAGCGAGATTTTCTCATGTTCTTTGTCAATGTTCAGCACTTGCACATCCACCGCATCGCCTGTTTTGAAAACTTCAGCGGGATTGGCAATACGTTTGGACCACGAGATTTCAGACACGTGCACAAGGCCTTCGATCCCCCGTTCCAACTCCACAAAAATGCCATAGGGGACCACGTTGACCACTTTACCCTTGCAGCGAGAACCAATCGGATATTTCTGATCAACCTGTTGCCATGGATTGGCTTCGATTTGTTTAAGACCCAAAGAAACGCGCATGGTTTCCTTGTCGAAAGACAGAATTTTTACATCGATTTTATCTCCGACCTTGACCAACTCCGAGGGATGGTTGATGCGCCCCCAGCTCATATCGGTGATGTGCAAAAGACCGTCAATGCCGCCAAGATTGATGAACACGCCAAAATCAGTGATGTTTTTGACAACTCCCTTGCGGATCGAGCCTACTTCCAGTTCTTCCATCGTTTTAGCTTTAGATTCTTGTTTTTCCTTCTCCAGAAGGTCCTTACGGGAAACAATGATGTTCTTGCGGCTGGGATTTATTTTGACAATCTTGACCTGGATAGTTTGCCCCAACAGAGAATTCAAGCTCCCGAAACCTTTCAAAAACGCCAACGACGCAGGTAAAAACGCTTCGACGCCAATGTCCATCATCAAACCGCCCTTGACCTTGCGGGTGACGCGACCTTCAACGGTGTCGCCTTCGCCGACCAGCTCCACCACACGGTCCCAACCCTGACTTTTTTCGGCTTTCTTTTTTGAAAGCAGCACGCGGCCCTTCTCATCCTCGGTTTCCTCGAGAAGCACTTCGATTTCATCGCCCACCTTGAGATCTTTGAGCATATCAAATTCATAAGCCGGGATCATGCCCTCGGACTTGAAACCGATGTCAACGATCACTTCCTTAGCGCCAATCGACACAATCTTGCCCTTGACCACGCGGCCTTTGCCGATACGATGAAACGTCAGCTCATAATTGATGCCACTATCCGATGACGGAGATTCCTCCAGGTCATCCAAAAAAATACGATTGATTCCGTCTACCATTTTTTCTCCCATAAAACCGAAAACGACGACCTCAGGCAAAGCCTGGAGAGGCCTATCGATTTACATCGGCAAAATTTTTCGACTCTACCTTTTCCTTCAAACTTCGAATATCTTGCATAATCTTTTGGCTCACGCTCATATAGGGACTTTCCATCTCCGCCCACTGCTTGTTTTCGGCGGGAATGAAAGGGGCTCCATAATAAACTTCGATGGGCCGGCACTTAAAATTTTTTGCGCCTTTTGGAAAGGCCGCGTAGCTCCCTGCAATATAAACGGGGACTATCCATGCGCCGCTTTTCATGGCCAGAAATCCAATGCCGCTTTCGGGATCTTGAAAATCACCATTTGGGGAACGCGTCCCCTCCGGAAACACAACGACACAGTAACCACTTTTTAAAAGCCGCACCAGATCCCGAACGCTTCTAAAATCGTTTCCGGATTCAGACTTGATCGCATACGCCCCAATGGAACGCAACACAAAACCCACGAAAAAATGATCGAACAGATAGGCTTTAGCCAAATACGTAACGCGGCGTCTTAAGGAAATGCCCAGCAAGGGTGGGTCCAAATAACTGACATGGTTGGGGGCCAAAATCACCCCCCGCGCATCATTTTCCCGAGGAACTTGCTTTGATCCAACAAAACGAAAACGAAAAAATATTTTATAGACAATAAAAAGAACGGCTTGTATAAACCGGTAGAAAACCCCACTGCCACCCACCGCACGTCTGCTCTGGGTGGTCACCGCTTCTTCCCGATAATGCGCAGGATTCTATCAGCGGTTTGGGCAATTGTCAACGAGGTCGTGTCAAGCACTTGCGCATTGCCGGCAACCTTAAGCGCCCCCTCTTTACGGGTTCTGTCGGTAGCGTCCCGAGCTCTAATTTCCTTTCTGACCTGGCCAAGCGTAACCCGGCCCTTTTCCACTCCCAATTCTCGCCAACGACGCAGCGCGCGGGTGGAAATTTTGGCGTCGAAATAAAATTTAAAATCGGCCTTGGGGAATACCACGGTTCCGATATCGCGCCCTTCCATCACCGCCCCCTCTTTCAGTCCCAACGCCCGCTGTTTTTTTACCATTTCTCGGCGAATTCTAGGTTCTTGTGCCATATAAAAAACATTTTTAGTCAGTTCCGGCGTACGGATCTGGCGTGTGACATCTTTCCCATTCAAATAGACCTTTTGTTCACCCAATCGGCTTTTGGCAAAAGAAATATGAATTTTTTTGGTGATTTCAACGAGTCGTTCGACGTCTTGAAATGAAATTTTTTTTCGCAGGGCTTCAAGGGTAACCGCTCGATACATGGCCCCCGTATCTATGTAAGGAAGGTTCAGTTTCTCGGCTAGGTATTTCGCCGTACTGGATTTGCCGCTGCCCGCGGGACCGTCAATGGCAATAATGAGCTTGCGACAACGACCCGCCCCACCGCCGGCGGTATTCGGCGTTGCCCTCAACATGCCCTCGGGCGCTCTGGGGCAAGACGCTGAGAAGAAACGTTGGCTTGAAGAATGAATTTTTCGAGTGTTTGCGAATTGTGGGACTTTAAAGCTTTTTTTAAAAGGCGTACGCTGGTTTCGTGCTCTTGCAGAGACTTTAAGATTTCTTCCTTGTTGGACAACAGGATGTCCGCCCAAAGTCTAGGGTCAGATTTAGACAGACGCGCCAAATCCCGGATGCTGGGATTTGAGGCTTCAATGCCAAGGCGCGCGAGTTTCTGTGCCCCACCGGACTGAAAAAGTGTAAAGGCAAGAATATGGGGTAAATGACTCACATGCGCTACCCACTCATCATGGCTCTTTGGAGTCAAATAATGTGAGTTGGCGCCAAGCTCGTGCCAGAAACGCTCAATCACTGGGTCTGTGTTTGTCATAAAACAAAGTGCGCCTTCAAACAGATTGCCATTGGCATGCGCCAGGCCGGATTTGGCGGCTCCTACCATCGGATGGCAACCCACGAAATGCGCTCCGTTCAAATATTTTCTGGCTGCATGATCCACCAAAAGCTTTGAGCTTGCCACATCAATCACCCGCGCGTTTGGGGCAAGCCAGGGCTTCAGAACTTTGAGCTGCTGCAAAATAGTCGATACCGGCGCGCAAAGAATCACCAAATCCGCATGCTTGACACCCTCTTTCAAATTCATCGTCGCCCCGTGAAGAGCGCCCCGTCGAAAAGCCTGCGCGATTGTTTGGCGGTGATGCACGACACCCATCACCATTTTGGCGAGTTTCTTTTTCTTGATGGCCAGGCCCAAAGAACCGCCCATCAAGCCAACGCCTACGATGGTTACTTTATCAAACAGAGGTTTACTCAAATATTTCTCCCGATGATTCTTGCGATGGCCTTCAATTCAATCATCAATGCGTCAAATTTACTTGGCTTAAGCGCCTGGGGTCCGTCGCACATCGCTTTTTCCGGATCATCGTGCACCTCGATGAGAAGGCCATCGGCGCCCACTGCCACGGCCGCCTTTGAAAGCGGCGCCACATAATCCCATATCCCGGAACAGTGCGAAGGATCAATCACTACCGGTAGATGGCTCAATTTTTTGATCACAGGCACCGCGCTGATGTCGAGCGTGAAACGCGTTGAATCTTCGAAGGTCCGAATACCGCGTTCGCACAGAATGCAATTGTGATTGCCTTCGGAAATAACATACTCGGCAGACAACAAAAAATCCTTGATCGTGCTGGCCATACCCCGCTTTAAAAGTACCGGTTTTTTAGTTTTACCCACTTCTTTCAACAATTCAAAATTTTGCATGTTGCGAGCGCCAATTTGAATGATGTCGGCATATTTCAAAAAAAGCGGCAGGTCGCGAGGATCCATCAACTCTGTAACTATCGGAAGCCCGACTTCCTTTTTTGCCTCGTACAAAAACTTCATGCCCTTGTCTTTCAAACCCTGAAAAGAATAAGGCGAAGTCCGCGGTTTAAAAGCACCCCCCCGTAAAATTTTAGCCCCACTTTTTTTGACGCTTTGCGCAATGCGTATCAAGCGTTCCCGATTTTCCACGGTGCATGGCCCGGCCATCACAATGATTTTCTCACCGCCGATTTCGACACCTGGCGCTATCTTGATAACACTGGGCTCTTTCTTGAACTCTTTGGAAACAAATTTGTACGGCTTCTGAATTGGCACCACGCTTTCAACGCCCGGAAACGCCTCAAACGGCTGTAACCGCGCTTTATCCTCTTCGCCAATTACGCCGATAATCGTGCGTTCTTTGCCTACCGAAAGCATCGGTTTTAGCCCCAGCGCGCGGATCTTCTCCTCTACGTGAGCAATTTGTTTTTTCGTTGCATCCGGCTTTAATACGATGATCATTTCCGCTCCTTTATTGTGTTCACAGGATTGTCATTTTCTTGATCACCTGTTTTAATGTCTCGATAAATCTTTTGTTTTCTACCTTCTTCCCGATCGTAACGCGGATAAACCGGCTGAGCCCCCAAGCATTCATCGGACGGATGATGACGCCATGTTTTAAAAGCGCTTCGTATACCGGTTGTGCTTCACGTTTTAAATCCGCTAGAATAAAATTAGTGACCGTATCGACGCAATTGATTCCTATTTTTTGCAAAGACAACGTCAAAAATTTTCTGCCTTCGTTCACCAGTTTCGTCGTTTTCTGAAGATGTTCCCGGTCGTCTAAAGCCGCCACAGCAGCTTCCTGAGCGAGTAAATTTACGTTGAACGGCTCGCGTACTTTGTTCAAAGCGTTGACAATTGCACGGGATGCCACCGCATAACCGACACGCAACCCTGCCAGTCCATAGGCTTTGGAAAAAGTACGTGTCACCATAAGATTCGGATACTTTTTTAACAACTGCAAAGAATCAGGATAGTCTTTTTTGACGCGCCCAAACTCACAGTATGCCTCGTCCAGCACCACTATCACATGGGCGGGCACGGCGCGTAAAAAAGCGGTCAGCGCCTGTTGGTTAATGTAAGTTCCCACAGGGTTATCGGGATTTGCGATAAAAATAAGTTTCGTGCGAAGGCTGATTTTATTTTTCATGCCCTCCAAGTCATAGCGAAAATTCTTCATTGGCACTTTTATGATGCGGCCGTTTTCCACTGAACAGGCGATTTCATAGATCAGGAAAGTCGGGTCGGCGATGATAACCTCGTCGGCTTCGGAAACAAACGCGCGCGTGGCGAAAACCAAAAGCTCGTCCGAACCGTTTCCAAAAACCAGTGAGTCGGCGGGAACGTTAAGAAATTTTGAAAGCTTCTGGCGCAAATAATAACAGCCGCCGTCCGGATAGCGGTGCACTTTTGATAACACCTTGCGCATGGCCGCCACTGCTTTGGGTGAGGGTCCCAGCGCATTTTCATTCGAGGCCATTTTAACAGCGTTTTTCACGCCCGTATCGCGCTCAAGCTCCTCCACTGGTTTTCCGGGTTGGTAGTTTTTTACTGAACGGAGATTTTCTTTCGTCGAAACAAAAAAAGACATCAGTCTTCTGCCTTCGGATAAGACCCAAGCACTTTTAGAAACGTGCAGTGACGAGCGAGCTCAGCGAGCGTTTTTTTGATGCGAGATTCTTCGTGGTGCCCTTCGAAATCGACGAAGAAGAAATAACTCCAAACTTTTTTCTTTGACGGGCGGGATTCGATTTTTGTGAGATTGACTCTCGCTTTTTTGAACGGCGATAAAATGTCGTGCAGCGCCCCGGTTTTGTCCTTGATCTCAAAGACGGTGGAGGTTTTGTCGCTTTGCGTGGGCTTGGCTTCGTGGCGCGCAATCACGATAAATCGTGTGGTGTTGTTGGGATTGTCCTCGATGGATCCGGCCAAAATTTTAAGGCCATACACATCGGAAGCGATTTTGGACGCAATGCAGGCAATGCCTTCACGATTGGTGTTGTTGGCCACAATCTGCGCCGCCTCAGAGGTGCTGGCCGTCTCGACTAGCTCGGCGCTGCGCAGGTGGGACTCGAGCCACAAGCGGCACTGGCCAAAAACCTGGTCTTTCGAGTACACCTGCGTGATGCTGGAAAGCGGGTTTCCAATCGATAATAGATGATGATGAATCGGTAGATAAATTTCTGCATAAATCTTTAGCTCCGACTCTATAAAAAGATCCAGCGTGTGGTTGACTGCGCCTTCGGTGGAATTTTCTACCGGCACGACGCCATAGTCACAGCGGCCATTTTCAACATCCGCAAAGACGTCAGAAATGGAAGCGCAGGGCGAATACTCCACCGAGGAACCGAATTTTTTCTGCGCAGCTTGATGCGTATAAGTAACCGGCGGCCCCAAATAAGCAATCGTCACTTTCTTTTCCAAGCTGATCGAAAAAGACATGATTTCCCGGTAAATAGCCTCAATGGCCTCTGACGTCAGAGGCCCGCGATTCAGGGATTTCAAGCGGCTGAGTATCTGCTTCTCACGGTGCGGCGCATAGATCCCTTGCCCATCTTTTTTTTTGAGCTTTCCGATTTCATGTGAAGCTCTCGCGCGTTCGTTTAAAAGTCCCAGGATTTTTTTATCGAGAGCGTCTATTTTTTTTCGGATTTTTTTTAAGGTCATGGGAGCAGACCACGGACCGGGGACTGGGAACTAAAGACCGCGAACTGTTTATTCATTATTTGAACCATTGAGTGATTCCTTATTTTTATCCGTAGTTTCCAATCCGTCGTTTGTCGTCTGCGGTCTGTTGTTTCCAGTCTCCAGTCCGACCGTTTTCATCTCGGGTGGCAAAAGGCTAGGGTCCAAATCTTTCAAGGAGTACTCCGACAACACCGGAAGCTGCTGAACCGATTTCAGTCCGAAATGCTCCAAAAACTCGTTCGTTGTGCCGTAAAGAAGCGGCCGGCCCGGCACTTCCTTTCGGCCGGCAATGCGTATGAGGCCTTTTTCCATAAGCGTTTTGACGGCACCATCCACATTCACGCCGCGAATTGCTTCGATCTCGGCACGTGTCACCGGCTGGCGATAAGCAATCACGGATAGCGTTTCAAGTCCCGCCTGCGAAATTTTTTTCTTTTCGCGGGAAAGGTAAAAACGTCTTAGTGCTTCGGCAAAACGGATGTCGCTTGCAATCTGATAACCGTTAGCGATTTCATAGACCCGGAAACCGCGGTTCTGCGCTTCATATTCTTTTCTCAAAATTTCGACTTGTTGGCGGATGTCCACCGCGGACACCTCGTTGCCAAAAGCGGTCTTTAATTCTTCCGGCGTCAGCGGGCGCTCACTGGCAAACAGCAACGCCTCAACGGCTGCTTTTAAATCATCCATTGTTTTGATTCTTTGCTAGTAACAACGCCTGCGCGTTGAGCGTGATTTCGATTTCCCCAAAATGACGGTCCTGCCGGGCGATCACGTCCCCTAACCTCATCAGTTCAAGCAAAGCCAAAAAAATCGTGATCACTTCATATTTATTTTTGGCCGAGCGGAAAAGCGCGCTAAAATAAATCGTGGGCTCTTTGGTCAAACGTTGAAATATCTCGTGCACTTTCTCCGCCACCGAAAACTCATCCTTGGTGATTTGGTGGAAAACATCCTTAGGCAAACCCTGTAACACTTTTGCAAACGCCGAGATAAGCTCAAAAAGCGATATTTCCACAAAAGGACTGTCCTGCCTGCCGGCAGGCAGGTCGCCTTCCCGCATCTCGGGCTCAACACCAAAACGAGAAAAAATTCCACTTCGTTCAGTTTCGAACGCTTTCAACTTATCGGCCGCTTCCTTAAAAGACTTGTATTCCAAAAGACGACGAACCAACTCGGCGCGCGGATCCTCCTCCTGCGTTTCAAGGCCTTCCGGGTCCTGGGGCAACAACATCCTGGATTTGATATGCATCAACGTCGCCGCCATCACAAGGAAATCTCCTGCCACATCCAAATCCAGCATTTGCATTAGATTCAAGTATTCGAGATATTGCTCGGTGATTCGCGTAATTGGAATATCATAGATATTCAGCTCCTCTTCCTTGATCAGGTAAAGGAGAAGGTCCAGCGGACCTTCAAATATTTCAAGCTTCACTCTATAACTCATCTATTTCTCACGCCCTTGCGCCTCGCGCTAAAGATGTCAGCCTCTGTACAAGTTTAATAGCTGTTTGACTTCCTGTAAAGTGCCGCGCGCCACCAGCGACGCCTTTTGGCGACCTTTTTTGAGCACTTCTTCGATCAGCCCTTTTTCATTTTGAAAACGCCGGCGGCGCTCCCAGATGGGTTGCATCTTATCGACCAGGATGGACGCAAAATCTTTTTTGCAATCGGTGCAGCCCTTTTTGGCGCCTGTGCACCAATCATAAACTTCGTGTGTAACTTTTTGATTTGAAAAAATACGATAGTATGAATAAACGTTGCAAACGTCCGGATGCCCTGGATCGGACGCTTTCACGCGCGCGGGGTCTGTGATCATCGATTGTATTTTTTTCCGAACCGTCTCTTCGGGATCCGAAAGATGGATCGCGTTGCCATAGCTTTTGGACATCTTGCGGCGATCCGTGCCGAGAATACGCGCTTGGTCGGTCAATAGGGCTTCGGGTTCCGGAAAAATGTCTTTTTTAAAAAAATGTTTGAAACGTCGGACAATTTCTCGTGTCAATTCCAGGTGCGCCAGCTGATCTTCACCCACCGGCACCTTGTGCGCCTGGTAAAGCAAAATATCGGCCGCCTGCAAAACCGGATACCCCAAGAAACCGTACGTCGTCAGGTCGCGCCCCTGGATTTCCCGCAGTTGCTCCTTGTAAGTGGGGTTTCGCTCGAGCCATCCCAGCGGAGTGATCATGCCAAGAATCAGCGCCAATTCTGAGTGCTCGGGAATTTCCGACTGAACAAAGATAGTGCTTTTTTCTGGATCGATGCCGCAGGCCAGCCAATCGGCAACCATCTCAAGAGAGTTTTGGCGCAACGCGCTGGTATTTTCGTACTCTCCCATCAACGCGTGCAGGTCGGCCACCATAAAAAAACAATCATGGGTTTTTTGAAGTTCTTTCCAATTTTCCAACGCCCCCAAAAGATGCCCCAGATGAAGGGGGCCGGTGGGTCTCATTCCGGAAAGAACACGGGGCAAGGGCAAATTAAATCCTAAAAACTATTGGGCTTGGCATTTCGGGTTTAGCGCTATTTATTCCAATTTACGGGCCTTTTTTTGAATCTCGTAAACTTCAATCCGGTCTCCGGCCAAAATCTCATCAAAATTGGAAACACCGATGCCACACTCAAAGCCTTCGAGTACTTCGCGCACATCATCTTTGAAACGTTTAAGGCTTTCGATTTTACCGGTATAAATTTTTTGGCCGTTACGCATCACGCGGCAGGCAAAATTGCGCACAATCTTGCCCTTTTGCACGGTGCAACCGGCGATAACGCCGATCTTTGAAACTTTGAACGCTTGGCGAACTTCGGCCACACCGACAAAAATTTCTTTTTCTTCAGGCATGAGCAAACCTTCCATTGCTTTCTCAATGGCGGTTTTGACTTCGTAAATAATTTCATAAAAGCGCACATCCACCAATTCTTTTTCGGCGGCTTCGCGCGCAGTGCCCACAATGCCCACGTGAAACCCGATCACGACCGCATTCGACGCGGCCGCCAATAGCACGTCGGACTCCGAAATATCGCCGATGCCGGAATGAATAATGTTCAACCGCACGTTCTTCGATTTGATGGTGCCCAGCGTGTTGCGAAGCGCTTCCACTGAACCCTGAACGTCCGATTTGAGAATGAGCTTGAGTTCTTCGGCTTTTCCGGCCTTGATGTCTTCTAGCAAATGTTCGAGCGTAATATGATAGGTAATATTTTCACGTTTATTCTGGCCCGAGGTTTCTCTTTCTTCCATAATCTCTTTGGCTCGGCGCTCATCCTTCACCACGTAAAAGCGATCGCCCGCCTTTGGCGCCTGCCCCAGTCCCAAGATTTCCACCGGCATCGATGGCAATGCTTCCCGAATACGCTGGCCGCGGTCGTTGATCATGGCGCGTACTTTGCAAAACTGGTTACCCACAATCGCGACGTCACCCACCCGCAGAGTGCCGTCCTGCACCAATACCGTGGCAAGCACGCCGCTTCCCTTGGAAAGCTCCGCTTCGATCACCACTCCTGAGGCCGGCGCAGACGGATTGGCTTTCAGCTCCAACAACTCGGACTCGAGCACTAGCATTTCAAGCAACTCGTCGATGCCTTTTCCCGTTTTTGCTGAAACACTCATCATGGTGGTTTTGCCACCCCACTCTTCAGGCATCAGTCCATGCTCCATCAGTCCCTTTTTAACGCGATCCACGTTCGCGGACGGTAAATCCATTTTATTGATCGCAACAATGATGGGGACCCCAGCGGCCTTCGCGTGATCAATAGCTTCAACGGTTTGAGGCATGACGCCGTCATCGGCCGCCACCACAAGCACTACCACGTCCGTGACCTTAGCGCCACGCGCGCGCATTTGCGTGAAAGCTTCGTGTCCCGGTGTATCCAAAAAAGTGACGGCTCCCTTAGGAAGAAACACTTCGTAGGCTCCGATATGTTGCGTAATCCCTCCGGCCTCCGAGGCGGCCACTTTCGTTTTACGAATGGCATCCAATAAAGATGTTTTACCGTGATCGACATGCCCCATCAACGTCACTACCGAAGCGCGCGCCACCAATTGGGATTTATCCTTGGTTTCCGGCCGCACTTCTACCGCGTGGTCGGTCGGAGTTTCAACTCTTTGCAGTTCAAATCCAAATTCCAGGGCAACTTTTTCCGCAACTTCAAAATTCACCGATTGATTGATGGAGGCAAAGATGCCTATTTTAATCAGTCGCTGAATCACTTCGCTCGGACGAACTGACATTTTTTCGGCCAAATCCTTTACCGTAATCGGGGTTTGTATCTCCAGTTTGCGCATACGCACCGGTTCCGTAGGAGTCGTCGAAGGAGAGGTGGCCAGCTTATTGAAATCCGAAAAAGGCGTGTGTGTCTTGAAAGCTTTTTTTGGTTCATGAACCTGGGGCTTGGGTTTCGGAGGCGCAGAGGGAGTCAATGGAACACGCCGAACGGTGGCGGCTGAAGAGGGCGACACGGAGGATGGTCGCTTGATTTCCGAGGTCGCGGCCGACTTGGCCGAGTTAAGACGCTGCAATAAAAGTTCTCGCTTGGCACTTTCGATAGAAGGTGTTTGCAGAGACACGCTTGGTTTGGCGATAGAGGGTGCAGTGGGCGGCACTGCTATTTTTTTTGCGGCGGATACTTTGGTTGCGCTTAAAGGTTTTGGCGCAGCGGAACTTTTTTTGATGGAATCTTTCAAAACTTTGATATGATCATCCGCCAAAACACTCATGTGGCTTTTAGCGTCTATTTTAAGCGTTTTAAGTTTGTCGATCAGCTCTTTGGAGGAAAGTTTTAGTTCTTTGGCTAACTCATGAACACGCGCGGTCATTGAGAATCTTCCGGTTTTTCTTCGGTAGGTGTTTGGGTGCCAAGCGCGGTCATGATTTTTTGAATGGTCTTCTGTCCGATTCCCGGGATCGACATTAAATCTTCTTGGGTAGCTTTTTTCAACTCTTCCACGGTTTTATAGCCGGCAGCGGTCAATGCCTGAGCTGTTTTGGGACCAATGCCTTCGACAGATTCAAGTCCCGGGCTTTGAACCGTTTCCTGCGATTGATCACCCAAGGTTGCGTCGAGAATCTGCTTTGCAACATCTTTCTTTGAGCGGATATCAATCGACCAACCCGTAAGTTTCGAGGCCAAACGGACATTTTGGCCGTTCTTACCGATAGCCAGCGACAACTGGTCATCACCGACCACCACTTCGGCTTTTTTTTCCTCTTCATCCAAAATTTTGACCGAGCTAATTTCGGCGGGACTTAGCGCCGCTCGCACAAACTCTTCTACGTTTTGGCTCCAGCGCACGATGTCAATTTTCTCACCCTGCAATTCCTTCACCACACCCTTCACGCGTGATCCACGGATCCCGACGCAAGCACCGACGCAATCGACTTTTTCATTCTTGGACCATACCGCGATTTTTGTGCGATCACCCGCTTCGCGCGACACGGACTTGATTTCCACAGTGCCTTCGGCGACCTCGGGGACCTCCAGTTCAAAAAGCGCTCTCACAAACCCCGGATGACTGCGAGACAAAATAACCTGCGGGCCCTTGGCGGTTTTGTTCACTTCCAAGATGAAAGCGTGGATCTGGTCGCCTTGACGATAGCTGTCGCGTGGAGACATTTCGCGCTTAGGTAAAATCCCTTCGGTCTTTCCGAGATCCACCAGAAGCGATCCTTTCTCAAACCGATACACGGTGCCGCTGGTGATGGAATCCAGCTTACCGTAAAACTCATTGAACACCACGTCACGCTCGGCCTCGCGTATTTTTTGGAAAATCACCTGTTTAGCCGTTTGTGCCGCTATGCGCCCGAACTCATTGGAAACGATTTCCTTGCCGTCGGAATAAATATTGATTTTTCCGGTGGCCAGGTCAATCTTTACCTGCACATCTTTGTCTTTATCGTGTAGCACTTTCTTGGCGGCGGAAACAAGCGCGGCTTCGACGGATTCGATAAGAACCCGCTGGCTAATCCCCTTTTCGCGCTCAATATTCTCGAGCACGGTCAACAATTCTAAACTCATCTCCGACTCACTTCCTTAATTGTTTCCAACTAATTTCACGGGTTGCCGTCGCAATATCTTCAAAAGAAATCGCATGGGACATGCCATCATTGCCTTCAAGTTCAACCCCAATTTCCGTCACAGCGCTCAGTTTTCCCAGCAACGTAAGACGCGAAAACTCACCCCCACGATATTGGACGCGAAGCCTCTGGCCCATCGCGCGTCCGAAGTCCCTGGGCGTCTTGAGCGGCCGGTCCAATCCGGGGCTGCTCACTTCAAGCATATAGCGTCCTTGAAAAAAAGCGCCGTCCGAATCCCCGGTTTCAGCCAGTCGATCAAAAAACACTCCAAGTTTCTGGTTCAGTTTTGCGCAATCCTCCAGCGTAATACCCCCGGTTTTATCGACCAAAAAAGTCAGAATGTTTCGTTGGTTGGCCCTTCTAAAAAGCACTTCGACCAGCTCGGCCCCGAATCCCTCGATTTGGGCGCGAATCTCATCCATGCGCGCCTGGATTTCCATGGGTAATATCATAAAAAGAACCTCCGGTAAACGTCTTGATTGTTTCCCGAAATAAAAAAAGTGGGCATTCACCCACTTTCAGAAAAGACACAAAATGAATTATTTAAGAGTACCAAAATTAGGTTAGCTTGTCAAGAAAACTCAATACCTCCGGAATCAGCTTTGGAATATCCACCAACGCCTGTTCGCCTGTTTTTCGTAGTTTTATTTCAACCTTGCCTGCTTTTAAATTCTTGGGGCCTAAAACGACGCGAAGGGCGATGCCAATCAAGTCCGCATCGTTGAATTTGACCCCGGCCGAATCTAGTCGGTCATCAACCAAAATATCCACGTCTCGCGACGCCAGTTCCGCTGAACTTGAAAGTAAATTTAAAATTTCTCTTGATTGCAAATCCTGTGGATCGATTAAAATCACTTGAATCTGGTAAGGACTGATATTTTTTGGCCAGACGATTCCCTTGTCATCCGCGCATTGCTCAATGGCAGCGGCAATAATGCGGTTGACGCCAATCCCGTAACAACCCATGATGAGGGGATTTTCCTTTCCGCTTGCGTCAAGAAAATTGGCTTTCAGCGGTACCGAATAACGAAGGTTTAATTTAAAAATATGACCCAGCTCAATGGCGGTCTTAAATTTAAGTGAAACTTTTTTCCCATCCAGTTCTCCTTCATCGCCTTCGACGACATGACGAAAGTCGCCAATTTGGACTTTTCTGCCGGAAGCATGGAGAACATCTGCCACATTCACATCCACCAAGTGATGATCCTTGATATTTGCTCCCGTTACAAAATCCCTCATTTCCAATACGTCTTCATCGATGTAAAATGGGATGCCACTCAGACCAAATGGCCCGCTGAAGCCAAAAGAAGAGCCTAATTGCTCAATCGTCTCACGCGAGGCCATAAAAGCGCCGGGTTCAAATTTTTTCAATTTATATTCACTGACTTCGTGATCTCCGCGGACCAACACGGCAAAAGCTGATTGATCCGGTCTCTGGTAAATCATTGTCTTGACAAGCTCTTTGGCGGTTTTTTTCAACAGCTGCGCCACTGTTTCGACGTTGCTGTGGCCAGGCGTGAATTGTTTTGAACACTTTTCCTTTGCCGCTCCATGAGCGGGGACTTTAAGTCCTTTTAATTTTCTCTCGGCCATCTCGACGCTGACAACGGTGTCCGACTCGCCAAATTGCACCATGCGGTCCTCTCCCGCGTCGGAGAATAGCACGAATTCCTGCGATCCTGAGCCGCCCATCGCGCCCGGATCGGCCTGCACGATAAAAAACTCAAGTCCACAGCGGGTAAATATCTTTTTGTAAGCTTCTTTCATCGCCTGGTATGTTTTGTCCAGGCTTTCGTTGCTGGCATGAAAACTATATGCGTCCTTCATCAAAAATTCGCGGCTGCGGATAATGCCGGAGCGCGGGCGCATCTCGTCGCGAAATTTGGTCTGGATTTGATACAGTGTTACGGGGAGTTGTTTATAGGAATGAATTTCTCGACGCGCCAGGTCCGTGATAATTTCTTCATGCGTGGGGCCCAACACGTTTTGCTTGCCATGGCGATCTTTAAAATGAATCATGTCCTCGCCCAAAATCTCCCACCGACCCGATTCTTTCCACAATTCAGCCGGATGAAGAGCCGGCATAAAAAGCTCCAGCGCTCCGGCTGCGTCCATTTCCTGACGGATGATGGCTTCGGCTTTTTTAAGGGCACGCAATCCCAGAGGCAAATAAGTGTACGTGCCACTGGCGAGTTTGCGGATAAGTCCTGCGCGCAGCATAAGGCGATGGCTTTTGATCTGCGCTTCCTGTGGATTTTCTTTCAGCGTCGGAATAAGCGCGTGGGACCAGTAATGAACGGTAACGGGTTTCATTTTTAGTGTGGCGAAAAAAATTTGACGATATTTTCCAAAATAGAAAAGCGGTGAATGTCCTGAAAAATCACGAACGCCATGAGGCTCAACAGCAGAACAAGGCCACCTTGAGTCATTCGCTCTTTGACCGAGTCTTTTAGCGGAGAACCCTTGAAATGCTCTATAAGCATAAAAAGCAGATGCCCGCCGTCCAGCACCGGAATCGGCAGAAGATTGAGCACAAACAAACTAACCGACAGCGACCCCATAAAATAGAGTAAATACAGAAAACCCATTTGCGCCGCCTGCTGCGTCATGAAAAAAATACCGATAGGGCCTGTCATCGAATCCTTGAAGGGAACGGCACCCGTGATCATAAGCCCCAGCGAGGCAAAAATCATCCAAGTCATTGTCCAGACGCGCTCGACGGCCAGCCACAGCGCTTTTCCGAACGGGCTTTTGACGTAGACAATTTCCTGCGCGGGCGCAACACCGACAAACGAGCTGAGCGTTTTTGCTCCGAATAATCCGCGGCCTTTTCGCATGAGGGGTTTTACGACAATTTCGTGCACTCCATCCTGTCTTTCGATGCGAAAAAGAATTTCCTCTTTGTTTTGACGCACCTCTTTAAGCACATCCTCCCAGTAAGTCACAGGTTCACCATTCACAGCCAGCACGCGATCGCCTTGCAGTAAACCCGCTGTTTTGGCCGGCGCATCCGGAAGCACTTTTCCGATTTTAGCGGTCAAGGTCGGTTGTCCCGCCCAGAAAATAACAAAGAATAAGACGAAAGCCAAAAACGCATTCATGAAAGGACCGGCCAGCACCACCGCTGTCCTTTGCAAAAGGGGCTTTGCGCTGAATTCCCACTCAGCGCCCTTGGAATCATCCGCGCTTTCCCCGGAAAGTTTCACAAAACCTCCCAGAGGCAGAATAGACACGCAAAACTCGGTTTGGCCAAACTGCCGCCCAAAAATCACCGGACCAAAACCGATAGAAAATTTTTCGACGCGTACCCCGCATGCCTTGGCTACGATGAAATGTCCAAATTCATGCACAATGACAAGCGCGCCGAGAACAAAAATAAAAATCAGAGCTGACATAAACGCCTCGTTTCTTTGACGGCCCACTGGTGCGTGGACTGGATTTCTGCAAGACCTGGATTTACAATCGTGCGGTGATGCGTAAGAACGCGCTCGATGATCTGGGGAATCTCGACAAAACGAATTTTATCCATCAAGTAAGCCTCGACGGCAATCTCATCGGCGGCACTCAACACGCAAGGCGTGCTTCCCGAACGCTTGGCAGCTTCATACGCCAAGTCTAAACACGGAAATTTTTTTCTGTCGGGCGGGAAAAAATTGAGTTGTCCCAGTTTTGCCAAATCCAGGCGCATTGCCTCATTCACCGGCAACCTTTCAGGAAATGAGAGCGCGTACTGAATCGGCAACCTCATGTCGGTGACGCCCATTTGCGCAAGAATGGAGCCATCACGAAACTCCACCATGGAATGAATCACGGCCTCGGGATGAATCAACACCTGCATGCGATCGATGGGCATATCAAACAGCCACGAGGCCTCGATGATCTCCAGTCCCTTGTTCATCAACGTCGCCGAATCAACCGATATTTTCTTTCCCATTTTCCATTTCGGATGATTCACCACCACCTCTTTGGTCACATGCAAAAATTTCTCAAGCAACATTTCCCTTAAAGGTCCGCCGGAACCGGTCAAAATCAATTTTTCTACCGACTGGATCGAACTGCCTTGCAGGCATTGAAAAATCGCGCTGTGTTCGCTATCCACCGGGACAAGAGAGCTGGAAGGATTTTCTTTAAGTTTCGCCATCACGAGGTTTCCAGCCGCCACCAATATTTCCTTGTTCGCCAGTGCCACACGTTTTCCTTTTTCCAATGTTTGTAAGACTGGCTCAAGCGATTCGGTGCCGTTCATGCCGGCCACTAGAATATCCGAGTCCAGGTAAGCTGTGAATTCGCTAAGGCCGTCAGAAGCTTCGAAAATTTTGAATCCCGACAGGCCTGTTTGAGAAAGCGTTTTGACAGCCGCCGGATCATTCAGATAGACAGCGCTGGGCTTGAATCGTTCAATTTGTTTTTTGAGCAGGTCCAGATTTTTTCCCGCCGCGAGCCCTGCGACCTGGAAAAAATCCGGGTGCTGGCTCACCACCTCCAGCGTGTTCAGTCCAATGGATCCGGTAGCACCTAATAGGGTGAGCGTTTTTTTTCTCAAAAGAATATCCTTAGATGAAAATAAAAAATCGGCGCGGTAAACAGCACGCTGTCCACGCCATCCAACACACCGCCAATTCCAGGCAACAGCGCGCCGGAGTCCTTGGTTTGGCAGAAGCGCTTCATCAGCGACTCGGACAAATCGCCTATCTGTCCCACCATACCAATGAAAAATCCCAAAATCAAAAGATGTGTCAGGTTCCATCCCAACGGTAAAAATGGTTTCAGCGCCACAGACATGGCGATGCTGGCCAACCATCCACCCAACATGCCCTCCACTGATTTTTTGGGGCTCACGTGCGGAATCAGGGTGTGTTTACCAAAAAGCGACCCGACGGCATAAGCCCCGATGTCCCCCGCTTTCGTGACGGCAAGAAGATAAGCGACCCAACGATCGCCATTTTCCAAAAACCTCATCTTAATCAAAAAACTCAAAAACCAGCTGATATAAAGAATGCCGAACAGCGTCAACGAAATTCCGACCAGCGCATCCGCGTTGTCTTTGTGTGAAAACTGCAGGATAAATAAAAAAAGACACCCGACAACTAAAAAAAGAACTTCTCCCGAACGCGTAGAGCCTCGCTCCATGCACACCACCACTGGAATAATGGCTCCCATCACCACGCCAAATAGGCGATAACAGGGTACTTTGGCCTGACGCAGCAAAGTAAAAAACTCATACAGCGCAATCACCGTAAACAAAAAAACCAATGCGCTGAACAAAAAAGTTCCGGCACGGAAAATCACCGACGCGATCATTGCAATGAGAAGCGCACCGGTAAAAAAACGTCGGACGAGGGTCATGAGTGCACGTCCCCGAATCTTCGTTCTCTTTTTTGATATTCGCGGACAGCTTTCACATAATCCTGTTTGGTAAAATCGGGCCAATATTTTTTTGTGATATAAATCTCTGCGTAGGAAAGCTGCCAAAGAAGAAAATTGGAAAGACGCATCTCACCGCTGGTGCGAATCAAAAGATCGGGATCCGGCAATCCCCGTGTGTAAAGCCGGTTGGAGAAATAAGTTTCGGTGAGCTCGGGAAAACCGTTTAAGTGCGATGGTTGGGTGCGAGCCTCGCGCAGGATTTCGCGCACAGCATCTAATATTTCAGTGCGCGCGCCATAGTTGAGAGCGATATTGAAAATGAGCTTGGTGTTATCCCGCGTAGAATCGACCGCTTGGTTTAATTTTTTTAACACCGGTTCCGGTAAAGCTTCGATGCGCCCGAGCGCTCGGAAACAAACACCCTGCTTTTGCAGGTTTTTGATTTCTTTATTGAGAAAATAATTGAGGATTTCCATCAGAACAGTCACTTCCTCTTTAGGCCGCTTCCAATTCTCCTGGCTGAATGCATAAAGCGTGAGCACTCCGATTCCCAGATCGATGGATGCTTTGACCGCTTCGCGCACGCTTTTGACGCCGGCACGGTGACCGGCCACTCGCGGCAGCCCACGTTCGCTTGCCCAGCGACCGTTGCCATCCATGATGATAGCCACATGTTTGGGTAGATTGTTTTTGGCATCAACGGTTTTCATAAGTAATTATTTTCTCAGCCGCGATTTCTTGATCGCGGCACGTCGGGCTGGCTGTGAGAGCCAGTCATCTCCAGGCCGCGATTTCTTGATCGCGGCACGTCGGGCTGGCTGTGAGAGCCAGTCATCTCCAGGCATACGAAGCGTTTGGTCTTCATGGGATCCCACGGATAAAAGAGTGATCGGAGCTCCGACCAACTGAGTGACTCGTTTCAAATAACTCTTGGCGTTGTTCGGAAGCGCAGTAAACGTGCGCACCGTCGATGTGTCGCAAAGCCACCCGCGGTGGGTTTCATAAATAGGCACGGCCTGGCGCTGAACGCTCAGCGAAGCGGGAAAACTGTCGTAGCGCTTGCCGCGATGTTTGTATCCGATGCAGATTTTGACTTCTTTCAAATTATCCAAAACATCAAGTTTGGTGACCGCAATCTCGTTGATCCCGTTGACCAGCACCGAATAGCGCACCAATACCGCGTCAAACCAACCGCAGCGGCGTGGCCTTCCTGTCGTAGCGCCGAATTCTTTTCCTTTTTGGCGGATCTCCTGCATAAGCTCGGGCCCAAATTCAGTAGGAAACGGTCCCTCACCCACGCGCGTGGTGTAAGCTTTTACGACGCCGATTACTTTATGGATCGCATTGGGGGGCACTCCGGTGCCCACCGAAGCCCCTCCGGCAGTCACATAACTCGAAGTCACAAACGGGTACGTTCCATGGTCCACATCCAGGTGCGTGCCTTGGGCTCCTTCGAATAAAATCGACTGCCGGCGTTGGATTGCCTCGTGCAACAAAAGTGCCGTATTCCGCACGTATGGCTTCATGATCTTGGCATAACGTAAATACTGCGAATGTATTTCTTCAAATTTAAAACCTTTAAAACCGAAGATTTTTTTAAAAATCTCGTTCTTTTCCATCAGGGTGCGTCTAAGTTTGTCACGAAATACCGGCGGATCATATAAATCCGCCATGCGAATGCCGCAACGAAGCGCTTTGTCTGCGTAGCTTGGGCCAATGCCCCGGCCGGTGGTGCCAATTTTCGTAAACCCTTTTTTTTCTTCCCTCAACCGGTCATAGACTTTATGGTAAGGCAAAATCAGATGCGCTCGGTCGCTGATAAAAAGACGATTTTTTACAGGGAATTTTTTTTGCTCAAGATCGTGGATTTCCTCGATCAGTGCCTGGGGGTCCACGACAACGCCATTGCCAATCACGCATTGTACCCGGGGGTGAAAAATACCGGAAGGAATCAGATGCAGCACGAACTCGCCACAAGCCTTGACCACCGTATGGCCGGCGTTGTTACCTCCTTGGTAACGGACAACCCAATCCACATCCTTGGATAAGATGTCGATGATCTTTCCTTTGCCCTCATCCCCCCACTGAGCACCCACTACCACCGTATTCGACATATCTAAAACCTCATATGATAACCTAGCCCGGAGAAGAGAGTGCTGGCTGATTACAGCTTAATCAGCTTTGCATCTAAAATATTTTTGGCCTGCTTGATTTGCCGCATCAAATCATCGGAAATTGCGCTGTCAATCTTTAAAAGAGTTTTTGCCTGCCCGCCCGGCATGTCACGACCCAGAGTCATGCCCGCAATATTGACGCCGTTATTTCCCAACAGGGTGCCAATTTGGCCGACGATGCCGGGCACGTCATTATTGGAAATAAGAAGCAGGTAGCCGTCCGGCACGGCCTCGACATTGTATGTGTCAATCATCACAATGCGCGTGTCTTCGCGTGAAATCACGGTCCCGGCCACGCGGCTTTGTTTTTTGTCCGTTCGCACGTCCACTTGAAGCAAATTCGAGTAATGGTCGGAAGTGGAGGACTTGGATTCAGTGACTTTGATGCCACGCTCTTTGGCCAATACTGGCGCATTCACGTAATTGACGTTTTCCGCAAGAATCGGCGTCAGAAGTCCTTTTAAAATTGAGACGGTAATCGGCGTTGTTTCGCACTCGGCCGCCTGTCCCAAATAATGAATATTCACCTGAAGGATATGACCCTCCAGCACCTGCGCCAAATAAAGTCCGAGCTTTTCGGCTAAATACAGATAGGGTTTGATCTGTTCCAAAACCTCCGAATCCACAAACGGGATATTCACGGCGTTCTTTGAACCTTTTCCGTTTAGACAGTCGATGATGCTTTGCGCCACATCCACGGCAACCGCAATCTGCGCTTCTTCGGTCGAAGCGCCCTGGTGCGGCGTTACAACGACCTGCGGCAAGCCAAGAAGCTTTAAATCTTTTGGCGGCGGCTCAGATTCAAACACGTCAAGCGCTGCCCCGGCCACATTCCCGCCTGCGATGGCTTGTGCCAGCGCCTTCTCATCGATCAGCCCGCCACGCGCGCAATTGACAATGCGCACCCCTTTTTTCATTTTTTCAAATTCTTTTGCACCGATCATATGACGATTCTCGGGCGTCAGAGGCATGTGCAACGTGATAAAATCGGCCCGGGAAAGAAGCTCGTCTATTTTGACGGCCTCCACTCCGATTTGAAGCGCTTTATCCGCTCGTAAATAAGGGTCATACGCAATCACTTTCATGCCGAAAGCCTGTGCGCGCTTGGCTACTTCGGTGCCGATGCGTCCGAGCCCAAAAATTCCGAGTGTTTTTTCATAAAGTTCGACACCCGTAAATTTTTTTCGTTCCCATTCACCGCGCTTCACCGAATTATTCGCCTCGGGAATGTTGCGCGCCATGGTCGTAAGAAGACAAAATGTCAGCTCCGCCGCCGAAATCGTATTTCCTCCGGGAGTATTGACCACTACAATCCCGCGTTTGGACGCGGCTTCCACGTCGACGTTGTCCAAACCCACGCCCGCTCGACCGATCACTTTCAGCCTGGCTCCCGCTTCGATGACCTCCCGGGTAATTTGCGTGCCTGAGCGCACCACGCAGGCGTCGGCGTCGGCAATCAATTTTTTAAGTTCTTCGACGGACTGTTTGGTCTTGACGAGTATTTTAAAATTTTTCTGCGCCTGAAAAATCAAAAGACCTTCCTCGGATAGCTCATCGCAAACCAGGATCTTGAACATAGACTTCTTTGTTACTCTAGATTGAATCATAATGTAAAATTCAAAATGAAAAATGCAAAAAATTGTGTCAATTTGCGACCTGAATCCAGGTCACGTCGTGACCCCTATTTTTACATTTTACATTTTTCTTTTTGCTCCATTTTAAACCCGTTTTTTGCCATCGCATCGGTAAATGCGCTCATACCGACCTTCGCGTCTTGCATCGTGCACGCCGCACCCATATGCGCAAATCGCACGATCTTGCCCTGAAGTTCACCCTGTCCATCAGCCATGATCACCTGATGTTTATCGCGCATGATTTTTATGGTGTCGCCGGAAGAAATGCCCTCGGGCATTGCAACAGCCGTAAGTCCGCTGGAAGGGGCTTTGGAAAAAAGCACAAGGCCCAGCGACGTCATTTGCCCCCTCACCCACTGGGCAACCGCGGCGTGGCGCTGCCACACTTTTTCCAGGCCTTCTTGTAAAATCATGTCCAACGCCACGTCCATTCCCCGAATCAGGCTGACTGCCGGCGTAAACGGCGTGTCATTTTTTTTCATCGCCTTGAGCGCGTCGGCAAAATTAAAATAATATTTTGACAAATTGGATTGCGAGATTGCTGCTTGAGCGCGGTCGCTCAACGCCACAAACGCGAGCCCCGGTGGCAGCATCATCCCTTTTTGACTGCCACAAATGACCACATCGACGCCCCATTCATCCATTTTAAGCACGTCGCAACCAAGACCGCTAACCGCATCCACGAATAAAAGCGCGCTGCTTGAGCGCGTGACTTCGGCAAACTCCTTCACCGGATGCATGACAGCCGTTGAAGTTTCGCACAACGTCACGAACACTGCCTTGGTCAAAGGATTTTTTTTGAGCGCTTCACGCACTTGTTCGGCCTGAAATGCTTGCCCGTAAGGGCATTGGATGCTCACCACATTAAGTCCATAGCTACCAGCGATATCGCGGTAGCGCTCGCCCCACTTGCCAGCGCTGAACGCCAGTACCGTGTCCCCGCGCGATAAAAGGTTGGTGATCGAGGCTTCCATGGCCCCGGTTCCGGAAGCGGCAAATGTCATCACGGGACATTTGGTGCAAAAAAACTTCTGCAAATTTGCGTTCACGCGTTCCAAAATTGCCTGAAACTCCTTCGTGCGATGGTGAATCATCGGCAACGCCATCGCTTCCAAAACTCGCCGGGGTACGTTGGTGGGCCCAGGCGTCAACAACAAAGTTTCTTTCATGAATCAGCCTTTTTGTTTATTTTTTTATGGATCTTATATTGGTGACCACTTCATCCACCAGGCCGTAATTTTTGGCTTCCTCGGCCGACATAAAATAATCACGATCTGTGTCTTTTTCGATTTTGCTCACCTCTTGACCCGTGTGCCTGGCCAAAAGACGGTTGAGCCGTTCCTTCAAATTTTGAATTTCTTTGGCCTGCACATTGATATCACTGGCCGTGCCTTGCGTGCCTCCCCAGGGCTGGTGAATCATCACTCGCGCATTCGGCAACGCATAACGTTTGCCCTTCGTGCCGGCGCATAAAAGCACCGCTCCCATGCTCGCCGCCTGCCCGATGCAATAAGTCGCCACGTCGCATTTCAAAAACTGCATCGTGTCGTAAATCGCAAGCCCGCTGGTGATCGACCCTCCGGGGGAGTTGATGTACACATGCACGTCCCTTTCCGGCTCTTCCATCTGCAAAAACAACAATTGCGCCACGACAAGATTGGCCACCACGTCGTCGATTGGTGTGCCGATAAAAACCACGCGATCCTTGAGAAGTCTGGAGTAAATATCATACGCCCTTTCGCCTCGGCCGGTTGTTTCAATCACCATCGGAACTAATAAGCTCATGGGAGATCCTTTTTTTAGTTTAGTATAGATTATTTGAATTTAAGATAGGTAACCTTATTTATCTTCTTCGAATTTGGCATTCGCGATTAAAAAATCGACCGTTTTTTTCTCACGGAGGCTTTCACGCAAATCTTCCTCAAATACACGCCGCACCTCTTCCAGGGGGCGCTTGGACTGTTCAACCATCGCCATCAGTCGTTGGTGCAGTTCCAACTCGTCGAGTTGGATTTTTTCAAGCTCGGCGATTTTCTGTAAAATAAAATAAAGCTTGATCTGTTCATTAGCTCGTGTCCCAGCCTCCGCCTCGATGCGCGCAGCCTCCTTTTGCCATTCTCCGGCGGGCGCGCCCATTTCTTGGAAACGCTGACGAGCGTCGTTTACTAACCGCTCTTTTTGTTTTTCAATTAGCGACTCCGGCGACGAAAATGACGTCATGCCCAGGAGCTTTTCGAAAAGCTCAAGTTTCATTTTTTCCAAAGACTGAGAATGTTTGTAGGAAACCAGGTCTTTACGCACCGCTTGGCGCAAGTCCTGCGCCGTCTGGTGGCCGAAAATCTTGGAAAAATCCTCATTAAGTTCGGGCCGGCGCTTTTGCCGGATCTCCTTGAGGTGAAGACGCGTAAAAGGCTTGCCGTCTCTTGAAATCTCGCGCGATTCCGCCGGGGACGTCCCCACGATTTTTGTAAAAAAATCATCCTCCGCTCCAGGCTCGACCGAAAGAAACACGTCGCTGCGACCCGGAATATAGCGTCCCTCGGCTTGCTGCCACAACTCGACATCCACGATCACGACGTCGCCCTGCTGCGCGGGGCGCTTGTCTTGCAGCGGAATAAACTCGGCCTTGGAATCCAACAGCGCCCCGAGCCCCTTTTCAACTTCCTCGTCGGCTACATCAGCGGGTTCGCGTTTCAATTTAATTCCCTTATAATTCTTGATGGATACGGACGGCGCTTGATCAAATTCAGCGCTGAAGCTAAGTTTTTTTCCACGGGCGTATTCAACGCCCGATATCTTGGGCAACGACACCGCCGACACTTTTTGCGAATGAAGCGACTGATGATAAACTTCGGGAATCAAACTTTTTAAAGTCTCTTCTCGCGCTTGGTCGGCGAAACGTTTTTCAACAAGATCCGTCGGTGCCTTGCCTTCACGGAAACCGGGCAAACGCGCCTGGCGTTGGAAATTGCGCAGCACTTCCTGAAAACGGCTTTCCACAACATTCGCTTCAACTTCCACCGACATTTGGATTTTACAGTCTTTTATTTTCTTTAATGCTACCTTCACCTATCGATTCCTTCCGTTTACTTGAAAATCCCGCGTTTCTATTTCTTTTCCTTGGTTTCGGGCTTGACCGAGTAGCGACGCGCTTTATGGTCCTTGACACGGTCATGCTGGCGTCCTAGTTGAAGCTGGATCACGCCAAAACAACGGTCAAACGCCGCGTACATGTCCGCACTATCCGTTTTTGCCGCAACGCGTAAATTCTTGCCCAATAGCGTAATTTCGGCCGAATTAACGAATTTCTGCACCCCAAGAATCACGTGCGCCGACTCGATCTTGAGTGAATATTTATCCAGCTTCCGCACCTTCGAATGAATGTACTCTTTGAGCGGTTCTGTAACCCGAAAATGACGTCCACTGATATCGATTTCCATGTTTTTCTCCTAAAACTCTTAAAAACCGTGTTCAAAAGGGTTCATATTACCATAAGTGCCGGAGCCCGACAACGTCGCCGCTTAAAATACACCGCTATTAATTTCACGGCGTTTCTGGGAGCCCACCACCGTTGTTAACCCCACGTCGCTTCTTGGGAAGCGCCTTTGGGATAAACTCGCACGGACAACTTGACGTCGTCGCCTTCGGCGGCTCCGTAAGTTGTGCGCTCGTTTACATAGAAAATTTCTCGCCCAAATATATTTTCCGCGCTTCCTGATTGTTCAGAAGATCATTTTTGGTGCCAGAAATGAGGATTTTTCCTTCGTACATGATATAAGCACGGTCCGTGATGGAAAGTGTTTCGCGCACGTTGTGATCTGTCAGTAAAATCCCCAAGCCTTTATTCTTGAGCTCTTGAATCAGGTGCTGACAATCCGACACGGCGATTGGATCAATCCCGGAAAACGGTTCATCCAACAAAATGCATAGAGGGTGCGTGACCAGCGCTCGCGTGATTTCAAGCCTTCGCCTTTCTCCTCCAGAAAGCGTGTAGGCGCGCGATTTTCTCAAATGAGCGATGCCCAGCTCATTTAACAGTTGCTCCAGACGCCGCTTACGTTCATGCGGCGGTAGTTCCAGCGTTTCCAAGATAGCAAGAATGTTCTCTTCAACCGTAAGGCGGCGGAAAATAGACGGCTCCTGGGATAAGTACCCGATGCCCAACTGCGCGCGTTTGTGCATCGGGTAGCGGCTCACGTCTCGATGGTCGAATAAAATGCTGCCGCTATCCGGTTTAATCACACCCGTCACCATGTAAAAAGTCGTGGTCTTTCCCGCGCCGTTAGGGCCCAAAAGGCCGACAATTTCTCCGGGATTGATCGTAATGTCCACGCCTTTCACCACGGCCCGGCCGCCGTAGGATTTGCGAAGGGTTTTAGTTTCTAAGAGCGCCATCGAGAATGCTGCCGCCTGTTTTGTGAAGCGTAATTTCAGGATTGCCCTCCAAACGAATAGAGCCCGTGTCGAGCGAATAAGTGGCGCGTTGCGAATGCGTCGTGTCGCTGCCCCGCTCAATCACGACATTTCCGATCGCAATAATTTTCTGAATTTTTCGGGTGTCCGGATCGAACGTCACGTTCATGCGATTGGCCGAAAGTGTCCCGCGCGGGTCGACCACTTTCACTTTGCGGAAAAAATACATCAAGTTTTGGTTATAAAAAATTTTCATCGGTCCCTTGCAGGTAAGTTTCGTCGAGTTATTCGCCGTCATTTCGATGTCACGGTTCAATTGAATATAGCCGTCATTGGGTCGGCCGTAAGCGCCTCGACCCTTCACCTGGGCGTTCTCATGGTCTACCGTCACCCACGCATCCGTGCGTAGCGTGCCTCCGTCTTGCGACCACTGCACGTGATCGGATTTAATCACCGTGTTGTCTTTTAATCGAAGCGTGACGTTCTGGTCCAAAAAAACCATGCGGCTGGAGTCGATTTTGGCGGAATCACCCTCGAGATTCCAATGAGTTTTGCCTTTTTCATCAAAACCGGTAAGGCTGAATTTTTGAAGTTTTTGGTCTTGGCTGGACTGTATGAGCTCCGACCTTGCCGACGAGGCGTGTTTTTCTTTGATCGGCTTGGCGCTGTACAAAAAGTAAACAAGCGCGCCCACCAGCGTCAACGGCAAAAGAAGCAGCGGAAAATTTCGGCGCTCAAAAAGATATTTCACCGAAAATACCTCGCAGTGGCTTCCGACCAGCGACCCTGGCCTCGCAGAATTAAATCCGCAACTTCTCGCACCGCTCCGCAGCCACCGGATTTTTGGGTGCAATGGTGGGCGGCTTTTTTTACCTCCTCCACTGCATTGGGCACTGCCACAGCAAAACCCACACGCGTCAGCACAGGCAAATCAATCAGATCATCCCCCATGTAACAAACTTCTTCCGGCTTCACCTTAAATTTCTTGAGCGCCTTCTCGAAAACAACGAGCTTGTCAAAAGCATTTTGATAAATCTTGTCCACTGCCAGTTCTTTGGAACGGCGCAGGTTGATACGCGATTTCCTGGCGCTGATGATAGCGGTATGTAACCCCGCGCGCTGCAAAAGGACCATGCCAAAACCGTCTTGTACGTCAAAAAACTTAAGCTCGTCGCCGTAATCTCCGTACACGATACGGCCGTCGGTTAAAACACCGTCGTTATCGACCATGACGAGCTTGATTTTTTGGATCCGCTCGCTTAAAAGCGCATGCGTTGTCACCAGAGTCCCGCCTTCAAAAGATCCTGCACATCCAGCAGACCCACGGGCCGGCGTTTTGAGTCCAACACGGGTACTTCGTCGATTTTTTTTGTGCGAAGAATTTCAAGCGCCTCGGCCGCCAGTTTGTCCTGGTGGATGGTAATCGGTTTGCGAGTCATCAACTCTCCGACCGGGCATTGCAATATTTTTTCCCCGGCTTTCAGACGCCGCCTTAAATCGCCATCCGTGAAAATCCCCAACAACCGTCCCCGATGATCGACCACGCAAGCCGATCCTGCCCGGGCACTGGTGATCCGGTATAAAACATCTTTCAGTTTCATGGTTTGGGAAACCACGGGGTGATTTTTTCCGGTGCGCATAATCTCGGAAACTTTGAGCAATAATTTTTTTCCCAGATTGCCCCCTGGATGATAAAACGCAAAATCTTCGGCTTTGAATTTTTTTTTGTCCAACAGAGCCAGTGCCAACGCATCGCCCAGCGCCAACATCACGGTCGTCGAGGCGGTAGGCGCCAAATTGAGCGGGCAAGCTTCTTTTTTCACGCCCACGTCCAACACGACGTCGCTGTATTTGGCCAGAGGCGATTGGGAATTTCCAGTGAAAGAAATGAGCTTGGCGCCGATTTTTTTAATCAACGGTAAAAGTTTCACGATTTCTTCGGTCAGGCCGCTATTGGAAAGTGCCACGACCACGTCCTCTTTCATCACGCGGCCCAGATCCCCGTGCCATGCCTCGGCCGGATGCAGAAAAAGCGAAGGCGTGCCCGTGGAGGAGAGTGTGGCCGAAATTTTCTGTGCGATGAAACCCGGTTTTCCCATGCCGGTCACGACCACTCGCCCTTTTGATTTTAGAATCAGGTCGCAGGCTTTTTCAAAATTACGGTTTATTTTTATCAAAAGATGCGAAAGGGCTTCGCGCTCGACACGAATGACTTGCTTTGCCGTTTCTAGCATGAATTAGCTCGTCCGAACCACATTGGCCAATTTAAGCAACCGCTCCAGCAGTTTTTCCAAATCTTTCAAATGTACCATATTGGGTCCGTCGCTGGGTGCTCGATCCGGGTCTTCATGCACTTCCATGAAAACGCCGTCCGCGCCGGCCACGACACCCGCCTGCGCCAAAATCGGCACGAATCGCCGATCTCCACCGGAACTTTTTCCGCGCCCTCCGGGTTGCTGCACGGAATGCGTCGCATCAAAAATCACGGGATAACCGAATTCTTTCATCAACGGAATCGCGCGAAAATCGTTTACCAGCGCATTATAGCCGAAAAACGTGCCCCGCTCGGTCAATAGAATGTTACGGTTACCGGTCGAGGCAATTTTTTCCACGACATTGCCCATTTCCCACGGCGCCACAAACTGGCCTTTTTTCACATTCACCACTTTCTGAGTTTTTCCGGCCGCTAAAAGAAGATCCGTTTGTCGGCAAAGAAATGCGGGAATCTGCAGCACGTCCGCCACTCGGGCAGCCTTAAAAACTTCCTCGGGCGAATGCACATCCGTAAGAATAGGCACGCCGATCTCTTGTTTGACTCGCTCAAGAATCACCAATCCCTGGTCGATTCCCAGCCCGCGAAACGAAGAAATTGAGCTGCGATTGGCTTTATCGTAGCTGGATTTATAAATAAAAGGTGTTCTGAGGCGCTGCGCAATTTTTTTGATGGCCGCAGCGTGGCGTAGCGCGCTTTTTGCATTTTCGACAACACAGGGGCCGGCAATTAAAACTAGAGGATAGCCTTCACCGATGCTGATGCTGCCAAGACGAACCACGTGAGATTCGTGGCTTACGGCCCGAAGCTGGGAGGACTTGTTTTTCATTTTTATTTTTCTCTTAATCGGTTTTGTGCGCCAAAGACGCTTTCACGAATTCGCGAAAAAGCGGATGCGCCTGGTCGGGTTTGGAACGAAATTCCGGATGAAACTGACAACCCACAAACCACGGATGGTCCGCCAACTCCACGATCTCCACGAGCCGGCCGTTAGGGCTGGTTCCGGAAATCACAAGACCGTTGGTTTCCATTTTGACCTTGTACTTATTATTGAATTCGTAACGATGTCGATGGCGCTCGTGGATGGAATCTCGGCCATAAGCTTTTTGGGCCTTTGTCCCTTTTTTAAGCATGCAGGGGTACGAACCCAGGCGCATGGTGCCGCCGAGATTTTCCACGCGTTTTTGTTCCTCGAGCAAGCTAATTACGGGAAAAGGGGTTGTTTTATTGAACTCCGTGGAATTGGCGCGGTTCATCCCGCAAACGTTTCTTGCAAACTCCACCACCGCGCACTGCATGCCAAGACACACTCCGAAAAACGGCACCCGGTTTTCTCTGGCGTATCGAATCGCTTTGATCTTGCCTTCGATGCCCCGGTCACCAAAGCCGCCGGGCACCAACACGCCGTTCAACTCTTTTAAATATTTTTCAGTGCCCGGCGCCACCAGATCCTCCGCGTCCAGTTTGCGGATTTCGACTCGGGCATCATTGGCAATGCCCCCGTGTTTCAGCGCTTCGTAAATGGATTTGTAAGCGTCTTGCAACTCGATATACTTGCCCACCACGCCAATGCTGACGTGTTTGGAGGGATTCAGGGCCTTGTCGACGACGTTTGTTTTCCAGGTCTTCATCTTGGCATCGCCGTCTTCGCAGTTGAGTTTCAAAAGTCTCACGATGATGGTGTCCAGCCCTTCTTCCTTCAGCGCCAACGGCACCTCGTAAATGTCCTGGACGTCGAGCGCTTGAATGACCTGGTCGGTTTCCACATTACAAAAAAGCGCGATCTTCTCGCGCACTTCCCGAGACAGTTTTTTCTCCGTGCGGCACAACAGAATATCCGGCTGAATACCAATCTCACGCATTTTACCGACCGAATGCTGCGTAGGCTTGGTTTTGATTTCGTCCGCCGCGCGAATGTAAGGAATGAGCGTCAAATGAATATTGATGGCATTTTCGCGTCCGACATCCTGCCGAAACTGGCGGATGGCCTCCAAAAACGGCAGGCTTTCGATATCCCCCACCGTGCCGCCAATTTCGCAGATCACCACATCGGCAGATTTATTATGTGAAACGCTTTTGACGGCTGACTTGATTTCATCGGTGATGTGCGGCACGACTTGCACGGTCGCTCCCAGATAGTCGCCGCGGCGCTCTTTGGTGATCACCGAATAATAAATTTTTCCCGTCGTGACATTGTTGAGCTTTGAAAGTTCCACATTCGTGAATCGTTCATAATGCCCGAGATCCAAATCCGTTTCCGCCCCATCTTCGGTCACGTACACTTCGCCATGCTGGTACGGACTCATCGTGCCGGGATCCACATTCAAATAGGGGTCGCATTTCATTAAAATGACGCGCAGCCCTTTGGATTCCAGCAACTTTCCTATCGAAGCCGAAACAATCCCCTTCCCGAGGCTTGAAACCACCCCACCGCTGATAAAAATATATTTAGGCATTCTCTTTTTCCAATAGGGTTTTTGCCAATTGCAAGTCTTCGGGCGTGTCCACACCCACCGTTTCAAAATTAGTTTCGACTACCTTGATGCGATAACCGCTTTCAAGCGCTCTTAATTGTTCCAACCGTTCATTTTTTTCCAAATAGGATTTCGGCAGTTTCTTGAACGTGAAGAGGAAATCTTTGTTATACGCGTAAATCCCGATGTGCTTGTAAAAAAAGCTTCCGTCGACGCCCAGTTTAAGAAAAGTCGGAACCGGTTGACGCGAAAAATAAAGCGCGTAGCGGTTTTGATCAATAATGGCTTTCACCACATCCGGACTTTTGAATTCTTCGACGGATTTGCTTTTTTTTACGGCCGTCGCCATCACAATGGTCGGATCATCCAGCATCGTGCGCACCAGATCATCGATTAAAAGCGGATTGATCAGCGGCTCATCGCCTTGGATATTCACCACCAGGCGCACGTCGATTTGATTCACCACTTCTGTAAGCCGATCAGTGCCCGTGGAATGGGATTTTGATGTAAATACTGCCTTGCCGCCAAATTTTTCAACAACCTTAAGAATGCGGTCATCATCCGCGGCAATAATGAGGTCATCCAAAAGCCGGGCTTTTTTGGCGCGTTCGTACACATGCTGGATCACCGGTTTTCCGCAAAGGTCTTTGATCACCTTGCCTTCAAAACGCGTGGAGCCGTAGCGTGCCGGTATAATGCCGATGGCTTGCATCATGGCTTCAGGAATCCGTTGGAGTTTTTCATTTCTTTGTGAATTCTTGCTAAAAGTTCGTTTGGCGAGGTCACGGCCACGCCCACCTTGCCCACCACGATCCCCGCCGCGCAATTGGAGATATGCGCCGCCTCGATCGTGGAAGCGCCTTGCGCCAACGCCAGCGTGAATGCGCTGATCACGGTGTCCCCGGCGCCGGAGACATCAAACACTTCTTGCGCCACGGTGGGAATTTTCGTCATGCGTTTTCCCTCTTGGAAAATCGCCATGCCGTTTTCTCCGAGCGTGATGAGAACGCTTTCGCATTTCAAACGTTTGAGCATGTGATGTCCCGCTTTTTCGAGCGTGGCGTCATCCTTGATTTTAAAACTAACGGCGAAACCGGCTTCATGGTGGTTAGGCGTGAGTGCCGTAACACCGCGATAATAGGAAAAATGAGTTTCTTTCGGATCCACCGTGATTATTTTTTTTTGCGACTTTGCGTCTTTGACAATAGCCCGTACCAAACTCGGAACGATGACGCCCTTGCCATAATCTTCAATGATCACCGCGTCCACGGAGTCGATCTGATCATGAATATAATCGGCAATTTGTTTCATCACCGGGTCCGGAATGGGTTTCAGCTCCTCGCGGTCGATACGCACCACCTGCTGGTGATGCGCGATCACGCGTGTTTTCTGCGTGGTGGGCCGGTGCTTGTCCACAAAAACCCCTTCGCAGTGCACGCCCTTTTTACGCAAAAGTCCCTGCAGCACTTCTCCGCGGGAATCATCACCGACCACACCGGCCAGATGCACTTCTCCGCCCAGTGAGCGGATATTGTTTGCGACGTTGGAGGCGCCGCCCGGCATAAAATTTTCAGAATCCACCCACACCACTGGCACCGGCGCTTCCGGAGAAATACGGGACACATTGCCCCAAATAAATTCATCAAGAATAAGATCGCCGACAACGAGAACTTTAGTTCTATGGAATTTTGAAATTACGTGATTAAGGCGAGTTAAGTTCTTGTATTCCATGCAGTAATAGTGTTTCCATAATAGTTCGGTAAACGCAAAAAAAGGGAATTAAATCCACAAGAAAGTCAATTCTAACATCAGGCAAACAGTGAGTCAATGAAATGCTCCAAAAAAATTTTACACACTGGGTGCACACCTCCAACTTTAGAAGGCTGGCACCACGGAGGACGCCTCCAACAGGGACGGCTCCTGACCATACTACAAACCGAACGTCGTGTAATTCTTCATAATTTCGGTAACAGTCGACAGGATATAGCTGCTGAAGCAAATCCTATCATTTAA
>CAZVNB010000041.1:0-4847 GCA_964628355.1 uncultured Planctomycetia bacterium
AAAAGAATGGTCTGACATGCTCCCTTATCTTGAAGAAGAATCCCAACTCAAAGAAACTCTTCAAAGTCTTAACGCCGGTTACGAAAATTCTCTAAAGACCCGACAATCCGCCAAAGAAGCCCAAGCAAAGAAAGATTCGAAGCTTCCGACGCCGATCGAGCTCGTGAAAATAATGAGCGACATTTCAGCGCAGGCGAAGATTCAAACGCAGTTGGCCGATGACCAGAAAAAGAAAGCAGAACAGGTACTGGAGGACAGAACAACATTAATCAACAATACTTACCTCAAGGGTAAAACTTTTTTTGACGCCGGCAAATTTGAAGAAGCTTTGAAAGAATGGTCCTCGATTCTCTCGCATCTGGAAGAAAGACTAAAATTGAAGCCGGTGCTTGAAGACGTCGGCCAAGACGTTCAAAATCTTTCTATGGCTCGAAGGGCTGCTCAAGATGCCGAACAAAAAAGAGATGCCAAACTCAAAGCTCCTACGGATCTCGCTAACTTGTTGGCAAAGTCAGGCGCCAAGCTCAAAGTTCAAATCGTCGAAGCTCAAAACCAGAAGAAAAAAAATGAGGAATATTTGGCCGAACGTCAGCGCCAGATTGATGAAACGATTCAGCAAGGCAATGCTTATTTTGAGCAAGGAAAGTGGGATGAGGCGAAAAACACTTGGCTGTCCGCGCAGCCATTTCTAGAAGATACCCAAAGTTTTCAGAATACGATAATTGAACTGGAAAAAATTCATGAAGAGCGTCAAGAAGTACAAAAGACCCTAGATCAAGCCGGTGACTGGATGAATGTAAAATTTAAAATACCCGCTGACATTTCGAAAGAACTTATCGACTCCCGAGATCGTTTGCTCGAACAGATAAAAGAAGCGGATGTGGCCAAACAAAAAGCCGAGCAACGTCTTGCCCAGCGTCAGACGGAAATTCAGCAGGCTTTTGACGAGGGCAAAGCGTTTTATTGGGAGGGGAAGGTGGCCGAGGCTATTCAACAATGGGCCTCCATTGCGCCTTATCTGGAAAACTCAGACATCAAAAAATCAGTGCAGGCGGTGACAGAAAGTTATGAAAGACTGCTTAAACTTCAACAAGACGCGCAGAGCGCGGATCTACGCAAAGACGACAAACTCAAAACTCCCGAAGAGCTTCCGAAACTCTTGAGTGATGCGCGACAAATCATTGACAGCCAGACCCAATACGCCGAAACACAGAAAAAACTGGCTGACCAGACTTTCGTGGACCGTCAGTCGCTGATCAACAGCACCTTCCAAAAAGGAAAGATACTTTACGAACAAGACCGCATCCCGGAAGCTCTCGAAGAATGGGCCGCGATCACTTCGTATCTGGAAAAGGGGTCCCAGCTGCAGGCCTTCATCGACAATGTGGCAAAAAACTATGAGAACTCACAGGTGGTAAAAAAAGTTGCCGAGGAAGCAGAATTGAAAAAAACGATTAAGTTCCAGACCCCCGAGGATCTTTCGAGGTTGCTGAATGAAGCCGGCCAAAAATTAAATGCCCAGACGGAAGAATCAAAAATGAAAAAAGAAATAGCCGAACAGACCCGGGCTGCCCGCCAGGCGTTTATTAACAGCAATTTCCAAAGAGGCAAAATTCTTTATGAAAAAGGCGATATTTCCAGCGCCGTGGACGCCTGGACCGCGCTGATCCCTTATATCGAGGATGATGCAAAAATTCGTCAACTTATTTTAAAAGTGGAAGAAAATCACCGCGCGCTCGAAGAAGCAAAAAGTGCTGCGGCCCAGACTCTGTTGCCGGAGCAAAAAAAAGTTATTCTACCGGATGATTTCGAAAAAATCTTGAACGAATCCAATCAGAAACTGGAAAAAAAGACCGGTGAAAAAAACCAAGCCAAGCTCGAAGCTGATGTGCGACAAGTGATTCAAAACAAAAAAACTACCTCACGCAAGGCGGCTGATAAAAAAGCGGCACTGGCAAAGCAAAATTCTGCTATTCCCATGGATGAAATCGAACGGATGATGATTGAATACAATGTCTCAACGCCCGCTGAGATTGAAAGAAGACATCAGGAGCTAAAAGCCATCAAATAGGCACGGAGCACACAGATTCAAATGTCGATTACACGGATTAGCTCGGTGTGATCGTTCTTTTGGTTTGTGGAATCTGTGTCTTTTTTGTTAGATTTACATAGAATGGCTAAAAAAAAACAAAACATTTGTGTTTTTGGATAAAAAAGGATTTAATGTAAGATAGCGTTGGTGTCTAAACGTGGCGTTTAGCCACGAGGGGAAGTCATTGGCTTATTACGAAGTGTTTGGATTGGAGGAAGAGCCGTTTTCTACGAGTCCTGATCCGGCATTTTTTTATGAATCTGCCGAACACCGGGAAGCGTTGCTGCGTCTTGAAATTGCCATCAAACTGAAGCGTGGGGCGAGTCTTTTGCTGGGAGACGTGGGCACGGGTAAAACAACGCTTGCGCGGAAGTTATTTTATGCTTTTGGCGACAAAACCAAATATGATTTTAACATGATTCTTGATCCGGGGTGCGAGTCGGAGATTGAATTTCTTTCGTCGCTGATGGATGTTTTTGAAATCAAAGTAGACAGCCCTTCACTGTACGGCTATCGCAAGGCACTGGAAGCGCATCTATTCCAAAAAGGCGTCAATGAGAACAAAACCGTGATTCTGCTGATTGACGAAGCACAAAAGTTGGGCACCGGCTCCATCGAAGTGTTGAGAACGCTGCTTAACTACGAAACGAATAAATTCAAACTGCTACAGCTAGTTCTTTTTGCTCAGACCGAGCTTTTGCCACAAATTCAGGAAATCCGAAATTTCTGGGATCGTATCTCGCTCAAATACGTGATCAATCCGCTTAGTTTGCAAGAAACGCGGGAAATCATCGATTTTCGTTTGCGCCAGGCCGGTTATCAAAAGAACACAGCGCTTTTTACGGATGAAGCGGTGGACATTATTTTCCGTCGCACCGAAGGTTGCCCGCGTTTGATCATGATGCTTTGCCACAATGCGCTGGAGAGTCTTATCATCAAAAACAGACCGGTGGTGGATCCGGAAACGGTTCGTGAACTTATTTCCGAGGAGGCGAGGATTGTCGATGCCAGGTCCTAACGAGTCCGATCGCGAGCGTCTTCTTCGACTGATTGACGGAGGACCTGAAATAGTCAAAGAGGTGCAGGAGGAGAGACAACCGATTGTTGAAGAAAAAAAAACGGTGGTGGTTGATAAAAAAATCGTTCCCGGTCCGTTTGAAAAGTTGTTAGGTCGTATTCGTTTGGATGCGCGCAGGATTACTAAAATCATACTTGGTTTTATTCTTTTGATTTTAATGCTTCGTTTTGCTTCGGATTTTTTGAAATCGTTCGGAAAATCGGAGAAAGTTTCCTCTCCCGTCGCGGTGGGTCACCCTGGCGGCGTTTCGGATGATGTGGGAACCGGGTTGCGCCTAGTGGGCGTGGATTGGGGAGAGCCACCGGTGGCTCTATTGGAAGATTTAAAGACAGGAAAAACCTATTTTGCCCGCAAAGACGAAAAAATAAAAGAAACGCGTGTGAAACAAATTTTTAAAGACAAAGTGGTGGTTGTATTCCATGGAAAAACACTGGAACTTCGTTAACAGTCCGCAACAGTCCGCTGAAAAAGCCTCATCTGCTTCGTTGCGGGTCTCATGCACTTGTCAACGTACCTTCCGGTACGCCTCCAAGTGCCCTCAAGCCCACGTCTCGCACCTGAGACTTTTTGAGCGGACTGTTGGTGAACTTATGGTTAGAAAAAAAATAGGTCTCATTCTGTTTCTGACTGTGTTGTGTGTTTCAGTTCCATTGAGCGCCTCCAGTGCAGCCGACAGGGGCATGCTAAACTCTTCGGCTTATATTTTGGATCATCCAAATCTTTCGCGCAAGGTTTCATTGGCATTGAATGACACAAACATCGTGGATGCGCTCGTTTATCTTTCTGAAAAAGCTGAAATCAATGTGGCCGTGTCCAAGGCCGTGCAGGGCCGTGCGACGCTTTCACTCAACAATGTGTCGATTCGCGACGCGCTGGACATTATTTTGTTGGCAAATGAGCTGGCCATGGAAAAACGCGGCGAGATTTTTTACGTCATGCCTGCTGCCGACTATGAAGCCTTGCATGGTGAGAAATGGTCCGAGACGCGTCAGGTCAAAATATTCAAGCTGCGGTATGCCAAACCTGCGGATGTGGCCAACATTCTCAATACGCTGAAAAGCCGGGTGGGGAGCGTCGTGGTGGACAACGATTCGGGGACGTTGGTGGTCATAGACACGGCTGAGAAAATCAACCAGATGAAAGAGACCATTGACAGCTTGGACCGTGAGTTGACGACTCAAGTGTTTAATTTGCAGTATGCCAATGCCAAAGATGTGGAAACTAACCTGATCGCGCGGCTGGACACCAAGGGTGTTGGTTCGGTCAAAGCAGATGAGAAATACAACCGTGTCGTCGTGACGGCTCAGCCTGGAAAAATGGAAGAGGTGGAAAAAGTTATCAAACAGTTGGACTCGAAGATAAAACAAGTGTTGATTGAAGCCAAGATTGTCAGCGTGAAGCTCAGTCCCGCTTATGAGTTCGGCATCGATTGGAAACGTTTACTTACTCCCACGATCCGAGGGGATAAATCCCATGGAGTGACCTTTAACTCCACCTTTCCTTTCGATTCGACGCTTACCAAGTTTGGCAGGCTTCTGATCACGAATATCGGAGGCACGAACGTGGATCTCACCATGAAACTTTTGAAGACCGTCGGAGAAACGAAATTGCTTTCCAGCCCTCGCATCTCCGCTTTGAATAACGAAGAAGCCAAGATTTTTGTGGGAACCAAGGAGG
>CAZVNB010000042.1:0-20237 GCA_964628355.1 uncultured Planctomycetia bacterium
CGATATATTTTCCAATTCGCACGTCTTTCACTTCCTGAAAACCTATCGTGGAAAGCGCATGCTGCACCGCTTTTCCTTGCGGATCCAGCACCGATTTTTTCAGCGTCACGTAAACTTTAGCCTTCATGTAGATAATCTCCGATATTTCCCATCACTCAATCAATTAGCATCGACCAGAATAACTTTTACGGGCACAGTTTTTGAATCTGCTAGAACACATCTAGAAAGTACTGGCCTTTTCCCACTGATACTTAGTTTAAAAAGAGTTACATCGTCATTTTCCCTATCCGCTTGATTTTCAAAATAGTTTTTGCATCTAAGTGCAGCTGCTTTGGTATAAAAACACTTCGTGTCAAAAACTATACCTCTTCTGACAAAAATCACTTGCCAAATGTCCGGCCTTTGTCTTTCCATAAACTATGCCTTCTTGGATATCCTGTTAAACCAGTGGAATACATCTTTATATTCCAAAAACGAACAGAAATTAGCCAAACCACTTGTTTGAAAAGTTGGCCTCATTATTTGTCGAGCGAATAGGGCCCTTCTTATTTCATTGGAAACGATGTTAAACTTTGAATTCAAATTGGGCATGATAAGATGTACATCATTAAATCTAAGTAATCCGGAATAAATCGGCGTTGAATGCTCTACTTCGAAAAACCCACAAGGAATTGACGCTCCCCTTTCAAACCAAATAACATCTATTTCCTGTAAGATAGATCCTATTTTCTTTAAATCGCTTGGTAAATAATTCCGAAGCGTTGGCTTTTTAGAAAAATGATTTAATCTCGTTCTATTATTCTGTGGAATCCACACATCAAATCCTTTGGCATCACCTATGACACTCAATAAAGACTGTACATCAGAATGACTTAATTCGGGAATCTTCTCTATCTTGGATGAGTCAATAGCATCGGCTAATACTTCAAAACCATAATAGCCTTCTACGTTATATCTTCCAGAATTAGCAATATAAAACTCTGTGCCATTCTTGGTAACATAAACTTGAACTTTAAATTGCCCATCGCTCGCCGGTTTTACAATTCCAAAAACATCTTCGAATTCAGAATAAGGAATAATTAAAGGCTCTTCTTGATTGTCCCAGAGCAAACAAAGAAATGAATTTCTACCCTGCAATATTTTCAAATCCTCTTTTCTTAAACCATAGAACGTCCTGAAACCATTATGAAGCTTCGAATAACGAATGTATATTCTCAACTGCTCATTGGCTATTTCAAAAAGCGAATTACTCTCCGAAATCTTTTTAGATTTTCCAAATCTCGAACTCAAATTTTTTAGAAAACCTTCTTTAACAAGATTTGGCACTTTAGTTTACCTTTTACCCAACACCCGTTTAAACACTACCCCCATGAGTTTCAAGTAATACCTCCCGGAGAAATTTAGCCCAAATGATATATCAATACTCAAGCCCTCAGCATTCTTTCGGCAATACACGTTTAAAAATCGTGCCCACGTGCTTTAAATGATAATCCAAGTCAAATAAAGCCTCAATTTCTTTTTTAGAAAAACGCGAGGTCACTTCTTTTTCTCCGAGCAGCAAGTCTTTCAGATTGGATTTTTTGTCTTTCCAGACTTTCATAGCGTTTTTTTGAACGATTTTATAGGCGACTTCCCGTGACAATCCCTTGTCTATCAGCGCCAACAAAACGCGCTGGGAAAAAATCAGCCCGCGGGTTTTCCAGATGTTTTCCATCATATTGTCGGGATAAACCTGAAGCCCCTTTAAAATAGTGATCATTTCACGAAACATAAAATGAGTAAGGATAAAAGAATCGGGGATGATGACCCGTTCGACGGACGAATGCGTGATGTCCCGTTCGTGCCACAACGCTATGTTTTCAAGCGCAGCCAAAGCGTTGCCGCGAAGCACGCGCGCCAGGCCCGCAACGCGCTCAGAGTTTACGGGATTTCTTTTATGCGGCATGGCACTGGATCCCGTTTGACCCTCGGCGAACGGCTCTTCCAACTCTAAAGTTTCCGTTTTCTGTAAATGCCTTATCTCCGTGGCCAATTTTTCAAGGGAGCCCCCCACGATAGCCAGTACCGCCAGCACTTGCGCATGCCGGTCGCGTTGCAATATCTGAGTGGAAACAGGCGCGACGTTTAACTTTAAAATTTTCATCGTGATTTCTTCCACGCGTGGATCGATGTTCGCGTAAGTGCCCACCGCCCCTGAGATTTTACCGTAAGAAATCGCGTCTTTGGCCCTGTCCAGCCGGGTGAGATTTCTTCTAAACTCGTCAAAAAATAGAAGGAATTTGAGGCCCAAGGTCACCGGCTCCGCGTGCACGCCATGCGAGCGACCCATCATCGGCGTTTCCCTGTATTTGATGGCCTGTTTCTTTAATACAGAAATAAGATCGGAGCAGGCTTCCTGTAACAGTCCCAAACCATCGCGCATTTGAAGGCTTAACGCCGTGTCCAGCACATCACTTGAGGTGAGCCCTTTGTGAATAAATCGGGCTTCAGGGCCGACGGACTCCCCGACGCTTTTTAGAAAAGCGGTGACGTCATGTTTTGTAACTTGCTCGTATTTATTAATTTGTGAAATTTTAAAGCAGGCTTTTTGGCGGATTTTCTTGCTGGCAGCTTTGGGAATCAGGTTTAAGTCTGCCATCGCCTCGCACGCGGCTATTTCCACGTCGAGCATGGTTTTGAACCGGTTTTCCTCGGTCCAAAGATTGCCCATTTCAGGCAAGGTATAGCGGTTAATCAATGATTCTCACCCTTTTTCCCCATTACCTCGTGCACCTTAAGGGAGCAAGAATTATAGCAGAATTCCCGGGAAGGTCAAAGAGATTGGCTTTTTGCAGCCGTTTTCCAACGCTTATGATTCCATACCCATTGCGAGGGATATTGGCGTATCCATTTTTCTTGAATGGCTACCCATTTTTGGGTATTCATGCGAACGTCTTCTTCCTTGTCGCCTGTTTGCGTGAGTGGCACGGGTGGCTCAACAAAAATTCGATGCCGCATCGCATTGCGAACGATGAAAAGCGGGATTATCGGCGCTTGAGTCGACAAGGCAAAGCGAACGGGTGCTGTGGGAGTAAAAGCCGGATGTCCGAAAAATTCGACAAAAACGCCGTCCACCGTTTCCACATCCTGATCCACCGCGAAAGCCAAGACTTGGTTGCGTTTCAAAGCTTTCAGAGCGCCATGCGCCCCGCCATCGCGGTCAATCGCCTGGATTTTCATTCTCTTGCGAATATCCATCAAAAGTTTGTCGTATTTTTCATAGTAAATCTTGCGGGCCATTCCGCCTCCGGGGTAACCATTAAGCGAAAGCCATCCTCCCATTAATTCCCAATTTCCAAAATGCGAGACAACCGCAATGACTCCTTTTTTTTGCGCCAGCGCGCGGTCAAGAATTTCAAGACCCTGAGCAGAAACAAGATCATCAAAACGCGGGATGAGTTTGTCGATGAGTGCCAGTTCCGCTGCCATGTGACCGTAGTTCTGGAATACCGTTTGGCCGATTTTTCGAAACTCGCTATCGGATTTGGAAGAACCGAAAGCATACGATAAATGCGTGAGAGTTTTTTTTCTTTCTTTGGGAAGAACATGGAAAGCCAATCTGCCTGCAGCACCCCCGAAGTAAAAACCCAGACGATACGGCAGAAAACTAAACAATTTTTTTACGCCGACGAGAAGGTAATAGAGAATTGGCCGGTAAAATTTTTTTTTCGCCATATTAATATGCCTGCCACTTCATTTGATTAAAAATTTAAACTCTTGATAAGGATAATGCTTTTACTTAAGGGCATGCGCCGTCATCCCAATAACACCTTTTTTTAACACAATAGAAGCTACAACGCCAGGTGGACACGGCGCGGTCCCTTAAGTAAAATCATTATCCTTATCAAGAGCTTCTGTTAATCCTTAAAGGGTTGCATAGGGCTGTTGTTGGGTGATGCAATGAATCGAGCCCAATCCATACACCAGTGCCGTGCATTCAATCGGAACCACTTTTCTTTCGGGAAACAGGCGGCAAAGAATCTGCGTGGCTTGCCGGTCATTTCGGTGGCCATACACGGGCAAAAGCACCGATTTATTCGCAATATAAAAATTGGCGTAGCTTGCAGGCAACCTTCCAGAGGCCGAATGACCCTTGCCCATTTGCAGGCGGCCGGGCATGGGAAACTCCGTGATGCTGAATTTTTTTCCGGACCCATCGCGCGAGGATTTTAAAATCCGCAGATTCTCTTTGAGAATCTCATGATTTTTGTCGCTCGTATCATTTTCCACCGCCGTCAAAATCATGCGGGGAGCGACAAAACGCGCGATGTCATCCACGTGTCCATCCGTGTCATCCCCTTCGATGCCTCTTTTAAGCCAAATGATTTGCCGGACGCCCAAATATTTTTTGATTCGGTTTTCAATATCTATTTTGGACAAGGTAGGGTTCCGGTTGGAATTTAACAGACACTGTTCGGTGGTCAAACAAACGCCCTGTCCATTCACGTCGATCGAGCCGCCCTCGAGCACTAGGGGGACGTTCATGCGTTTAAATTTTTTTAAATAACCCATCCGGTCAACAACGCCGTCGTCGCGCGCCAAATCCTCATACTTTCCGCCCCAAGCATTGAAAGTAAACTTGTAAAAAGCGATACGATTGCCGGACACCGCATTTGTTTTAACGAAAATGGGCCCGTAATCGCGTATCCAGGTATCCACCGTTTTTACTTTGTGCAACACCAGATGTTGCGTCGCTGCTTTTTTGCTTCTCAGGAGACTTAAAACTCTTCGCCCGGTTTTTTCGTCCGACACCAACAAATGAACTTTTTCACCGGTAAGCAACGCGCGCATCATTTGAATATAAACCGCCTCGACTTCCCTTAGCATTTTCCCGGGCCAGGTGATTTTGTTGCTGGGCCAAGTCAGCCAGGTCGCTTCATGCAACTCCCACTCGGCGGGCATACGATAAAAGGTCGGAGCTTCGAGCTTAGAGTTATTTTTTTTCTGCAATGACTCTGGCAGTGATGTTCTGGTAGGCGTCAATTCTGCGGTCTCTTAAAAAAGGCCATTCCCGGCGTGTTTTATCTACGTTTGAAAGGTCGCAGTCGGCGAGAATGATTTCCTCCTGATGGCTCGATGCGCGATAGATCAAGCCACCGAAGGGATCGGCGACAAATGAACTTCCCCAAAACCGCAGATTTCCTTCCTTGCCCACGCGGTTTGTCGCGGCCACATACACCCCATTGGCAATCGCATGCGAGCGTTGCACCGTTTCCCAAGCCGCGTGATAGGCCTTTGTTTCTTTGGGCTCTTCGGCTTTCCAGCCAATGGCCGTCGGATAAAAAATGATTTCAGCGCCCCCAAGAGCCATCAGACGCGCAGCCTCCGGAAACCACTGATCCCAACAGATCAAAACGCCGAGTGTCGCATAGCGCGTTTCAAACACCCGAAATCCGAGATCCCCCGGCACAAAATAAAATTTTTCATAAAACCCAGGATCATCCGGAATGTGCATTTTGCGGTATTTGCCAAGCACCTTGCCGTCCGCATCGATCACAACGGCCGTATTGTGATAAACCCCGCTTGCGCGTTTTTCAAAGAGTGCGGCAATAATAACCGTCTTGGACAATTTAGCCAACTTTGAGAACGCTTCCGTGCTGGGACCCGGAATCGTCTCCGCCAAATCAAAATTTTTAGAATCTTCCGTGCGGCAAAAATAGGGTGTGCGGTAAAGTTCCTGAAGGCAAACGATTCTGGCGCCTTCGGCGGAAGCCAACTTGATTTGGGTGATTGCTTTTTTTAAGTTTCGGGCCGGGTCGTCGTCGCAGGCCATTTGCACCAGGCCGATGCGTACAATTTTTTTTGGATTTTTTTTGTTCATTTTTTTGGATTCGAAAAATTCAGGACGACTGCCTTGGCTTTTTCCACCTCGGCCTTTTCCTTGTCACCCTTTTTCATGTAAAACACCGAAAGGTTCGTGTGCGCCATCGCCTGATCGGGTTTGAGCGCGGCCAAGCGTTCCGTCCACTCGATCGCCTCATCGAGTTGTCCCATTTTGTAGTAAACCATGCCCAGCGACTCGTATGCGTCGTAAAAATCCGGATTTTTTTCAATAAGCGCCCGAAGCGCCACGGCAGCTTCTTGGCGCTTTCCCTGGCCGAAAAGGTCTACCGCCATTTCAAACTCACGCTTGGTGTCGTCAATCATGGAGAATCATTTTATCATAAAGCAGTGGAGTCTGTGACAGAAAGCTCGGTAAAAACAGTTTCGGCAAAAAATTGTCCTTTGGCAGAAAGACGCACATAACCTTCTTCTTGCACGAGCAGTCCTTTTTCGCAAAGACTGACTATTTCGTCCTTGAAATTCTGAAGCAGAGAACAAAAACGCTCTGCCTCGGCTCCGTCGGTCAAACGAAGCGCGAGCAAAAACGATTCGATTTCCTTTTTTTTTCCTTCCAGCGTCTCCTCTTCGCAGGCATCCCAGTCGTTTCGTGAAATTTTATCCAGATACTGTTCATGGCTTTCGGAGTTCTTAAATCGTCTTGTGTCAAAGTAGGAGTATGCGCCAGGGCCCAAACCCAAGTAATCTTCATTCGCCCAATAAAGCAGATTGTGGCGTGATTCATAACCCGGCTTGGCATAATTCAAAAGCTCATAGTGCCGGTATCCAGCTTGCTGTAAAAAAACCCGAGCATTTGAAAGCATTGCGAACTGCTGCTGTTCATCGGGAAGTTCGAGCTTCCCATGGCGCTGCCGTTGGCCAAAAACCGTTTTTTCTTCGACCGTCAGTTCATACAAGGAAATATGTTCGGGTTTGAGAAGGACGGTTTGCTCAAGTGATGTTCGCACCATGTTCCATGACTCGCCGGGCAGAGAAAGGATAAGGTCCATGTTGATATTTTTAAAACCGGCGTCCCTCAAATACCGGAAAGAACTTTCGATCTGCCCGGCGCCGTGCGCCCGGTTAAGAGTACGGAGCGTTTCCTCATGGAAGGACTGAGCTCCGAGGCTCGCGCGGTTTGCCCCGAGTCTTTTTAGTAAAAAAGCTTTATCCAGATCCACGTCGCCAGGATTGATTTCGCAAGTCAGCTCGGCTTCTTTCTTCCAGCGGAAATGGCTCTTTAAAATTTGAAACAACCACTCAAATTCGCCGGTTCTCAACGTCGAAGGCGTGCCACCTCCCAGGTAGACCGTCTCAAAAACCGTGTCCGCAAAACGCCCCGCATAATGTTTGGCCTCTTTTTCCAACGCGCCCAAAAAAACCCTGTGACTGACCGCCGAACCCACCGGCGCAATCACAAAATTGCAGTAATGACACTTTTTTTGGCAAAACGGAATATGAACGTATAACCCGGTCATCAATAAGCCCCTAACTTTAAGTTTTTAACATTTCCATAAGATAGTAACATTAAACTCGAATTCTGAAACACGAAATCCAAAATATTGAGCTCAGCGTGCCGTTTTCCCCCTCTATAATTCTTGCTTTGCATTTTTTGGGATTTGTGATAGAACAATTGGGTCAGTTTCTTTGATCGTTAGAAGTTTGTTCTGAACATTCATTAATCAAAGGGGGATACAGTGGCAAAGAAAGCAAACTCAGCATTCATGAAACCGTTACAGCCCAGCGATGCTCTGGCAAAAGTCGTCGGAGCAAAAGCATTGCCCCGCACGCAGGTTGTGAAAAAACTATGGGAATACATCAAGAAGAACGACCTGCAAGACAAGAAGAACCGTCGAAACATCAATGCCGACGCGAATCTAAAGCCGATTTTTGGCAAAGCGCAAGTATCGATGTTTGAAATGACAAAGCTTGTCTCGAAGCACCTTTCATAAGAAGAGAAACTAAAAAAATAAAAAAGAGCGGATAAACGCTTTTCCGTTCTTTTTTATTTTTTTAGTGAAACTATTTAGTGTCTTCCAAAATTTCTTTTGGGATAATCCGGCGGCCAGCGTATCCGGTCTGCACATCATGAAAATAGCGGATAGGTCCTTCGTCGCTTCTCCAGCACAGCATCACGTCCTTGTCAAAAATTTTTGCGGGAAAATCCACCAGACCGACCGTGAAATTCCAGTCCTTGTAATAACAACCCAATTCCTCGATTTCTTCAAAAAGTTCGTCCAGCCGATCCATCAACCGGTTGATTTCGGCGTCTTCCTCCGGTTTTTCCATTTCCACGGACAGCTCGCGGATAGACTGCCCGGTTTTTAAAATATCGTCCACGATTTTCTTAACCAGCGGCAGCGTTTTGATTGCCTGTTGCAATGTAAAAACTTTTGGCTTAGTCATCATTATTTGCCGATAAAGTTTTATTCATACCCCTTGAGCAACTCTAATAATTCTTCCACTTTCTTTGTAATTTTATCTGGAAACGAAAGATTGGAAAGCTCGGTAAGAGAATTCTCTAGATACACCGCCATCTTTTTCGCCGCAAGCCCCTTTTGTTCGGCCACCGGCAGTTCTTTTTGCGGGGTGGTTTTTAGATAATACTTGATTTTCTTTTTGACCTCGACGGGCTCTTGGCCTTTTTCGAGTACTTCTTCACGGATTTTTTCGTAATCCTTTTCGGATATCCGCTCGCTCTGCTTGGCCAGACGCAACGCATTGACAGACTCAAATGCCGGAACCTCCGTCGGTTTGCCTTCATCTTGCGTTTGTTTTTTTAGATAATCCGGCTCTTCTTTTTCCAGGAAATAATATGATTTGAGTAGCTTCAAAGCGGTTTGTTGGCGAATACCGATTTCTTTGGCGCAGTAGGCCTCGAACGTGCCATGGTTCCAGTCTCGGTACAGTTTGTCCTTATAAACCGCGTATAAATACTGGCCGAGCTCGATCCAGGAACTTTTGAAATTCTTCGCCGACTCCAGCACACGGTAACGAAGTGTTTCCGGAGACAGACTTTGCATCTGTTCTTCGAGTCGGTGAATGGATTTGGGTTTTTTAGTGACGTTTTCCATGCTGGGAAGAAGTCGAGCCCGACCGGTGATGGCCACCGCCGGGACGATGCTGACCACCGGAGCGATGTCCCCCGCCATAGCCTGCCCCGCTGCTGCGCGCCCCCGAATGCCCTCCCCTGAAAGAACGGTGGGAACCACCACGAGTACCCCCTGAGCCCCCGGGACGAAAAGTAGGTGGGCGATATGAAGATTGCTTGTAATTAAAATCGGGAAGTGTAACACGGTTAATTTTTTGATGCACTTCTTTTTCTATCGCTGTTATAAACTCTTCCTCGTCCGGCGAAACCAGCGTCAAGGCATCTCCCTCGGCTTCCGCGCGGGCCGTGCGTCCGATACGGTGAACATAGTCTTCGGGGTTATGCGGCACGTCAAAATTGATTACGTGTGAAATATCCTGGATATCGATGCCACGCGCCGCAACATCCGTGGCTACGAGCACCCGGCTTTTGCCCTGCTTAAAATGCTGCAGAGCATGCAAACGTTGATTTTGGCTTTTGCCTCCGTGGATAATGGAGGTGCGAATATTATTTCGTTGAAGTGTTTGCGCCAGACGATCCGCGCCGATTTTTGTGCGAGTAAAAATAATAACCGAAGACAGGTGGTCACCATCATTCAAAAGCCGCAGAAAAAGCTCCGTTTTCTGTTCGCGAGCCACCGGATAAAGCGCCTGTCGGATAGTCGACGGCGGCCTGGAGTTTGAGCCTCCGACGCGTATGATCACAGGATCTTTGCATATTTTGTTTGAAAGTTTCATTACTTCTTCTGGAATTGTCGCCGAGAAAATCAGGTTTTGCCGCTTGGGAGGTAAAAGAGAGATGATGCGCTGAACGTCCGGCATGAAACCCATGTCCATCATGCGGTCGGCTTCATCCAACACAAAAATCTCGAGCGCTCCGAAGTCAATTCTTCCTTCATAGACATGATCCAAAAGACGACCTGGTGTCGCTGACACGATGTCCAGTCCCTGCTTCAAGGCGTTAATCTGCGGTTGCATGGACACACCACCGAAGATTGCCTCGCCACGCAGCGGAACATACCGCGATAGTTTTTTTAGATGATCCGTGGACTGAAGCGCCAGCTCTCGCGTAGGAGAAAGCACCAGCGCCCGAACACCCCGTTTTGTGCGGGGAACAGAAAGTAAACGATGCAAGATTGGCAACATAAATGCGGCGGTTTTGCCAGTGCCTGTTTGGGCCGAGCCAATGACGTCGCGCCCATTCAAGATGGGCGGGATTGCCTGTTCCTGAACAGCAGTGGGTTTTTCAAAACCGATATCCTTAATCCCTTTTAGAATATTCGGATGCAATCCTAAATTATTAAATGGCATGGAAATCCTTTTTTATTTTCAGTTAATTGGTGGGCGAAGTAGGACTCGAACCCACGACCCCTTCCGTGTAAAGGAAGTGCTCTAACCAGCTGAGCTATTCGCCCACAAAGAGCAATTTATCGGGAACGCGCAAAAAATACAAGCTCCGTATTAAAACAAAAAGAGAGGCTGAACGTTCGGCCTCTCTTCGAGATTCCAATCCTTCTTAAAAGCTTAGAGCTGCTTTTTTCGTCTGCGATAGGCTTGTCGCTGGATGAACTATGGGGGGATGATAGCATTTCACCTGAGATTTGTCAATGTGAACTGCCCAACTGCCCATCACAACCGCCAATAAAGAATGTTGGAGGATTTCAAGTCTTGAGGATTTAGCATGCCTTTCACGTCAATCACGACGGGACGGGAGCGGTCATTGGCTAAATGTTTTTCAAGAAAGCCCACCGTCAGAGATTTTTTAAACTCGGTGTGGTTCACGGCCACGACAATAGCGTCGAGTTTTAAATTTTTTTCCTGGGAAGAAAGCCTGATGCCATATTCGCGTTGCACTTGCGCCGGATCGGCGTGCGGGTCAGAGACCATCACATGGGTGCCATATTCTTGGAGTTCGCGAATAAGGTCAATGACGCGAGAATTACGAATGTCGCTGACATTTTCTTTGAAAGTAATGCCCATCACCATGACCTTGGCGCCCTTGACGGTCTTGCCGCCCAGGATGAGGTGTTTTACAGTCTGCTCCGCGACGTATTTGCCCATGTTGTCATTGATGCGACGGCCGGACAAAATCACCTGGGGATGATAACCCAGTTCCTCGGCCTTATAAGTCAGATAATAGGGATCAACGCCGATACAATGACCGCCAACAAGCCCCGGATAAAACTTCATAAAGTTCCATTTCGTGCCAGCGGCCTCGATCACCGAGCGCGTGTCAACACCCATACGATGAAAAACCAGCGCAAGCTCGTTCATGAGCGCAATGTTGAGATCTCGCTGCGTGTTTTCGATAATTTTTGCAGCCTCAGCCGTTTTGATCGAAGCGGCGCGGAATACACCGGCCTCTACAATTCTTTCATAAACGCTCGCGATGATCTCGAGAGATTCTTTATCGCAGCCAGATACCACTTTTATGATGTTCGTAATGGTATGCTGCTTGTCACCGGGATTGATACGCTCGGGAGAATAGCCAACCTTAAAATCTTTCATGTATTTCAATCCGGATTCTTTCTCGAGAATCGGCACGCAGACTTCTTCGGTAACTCCAGGGTAAACCGTAGGCTCAAAAACAACAATGCTTCCTTTTTGAAGGTTTCTTCCAACTGTGCGTGAGGCTGATTCGACGAAAGAAAGGTCAGGCTGTTTATTTGAAGTCACTGGGGTCGGGACGGCAATGATGATAAAACGGGATTTTTTGAGTTCTTTGGGGTTGTGTGTAAAACGAAGGCGCTTGGCCTGTTTGATTTCCGAGGGGGGGCTATCGTGGTTCAAATCGTTGAAACGTTTTAGGTCGGTGATACGCTTCTGGTTTACATCGTAGCCAATGGTTTCAAGAATTTTTCCAAATTCAATTGCCAGAGGCAAGCCGACATACCCTAAACCGACAACCGCAATACATGAAGGCCGCCAAGTGCGTGCCATCGTTAGTTAATAAGACCAATCTGGGAAACCATTTGGCGGGCAGTATACCATGAATCCTTGTGCCCGACAATTCTCAAGCAATATTCGATTGGCCGTTGCTTAAGTTTGACAGTTCGAGATCTTCCATGCCAGACTCATCGGTTTCCCCAAGCAGCGCTTCATCTTCATCGCTCCAAGCGCCTATTTCTTTCAAGGCTGCGATTTCATCATCAACATCATCGGTATCGTGCAGTTGAGCATAGTCCACGGTCTTTACAATCGGCATGACCGGCGTAGAGAGCATCGGAGAACGCAGCACTACGACAGACGCGATCACCAATATCGCCATCGCTGGAACCCAAGCCGGCGACGCGCCGCGCTTCCCAGACCGTTCTTTAGAAATGATCCGGCGCTCAACGGAGGCGGAAAAACCTTTTAAAATCCCGTCTGACACTTTTTTTTCCCGGAGATCTTTGGCTGATTTCATCCATTGTTCGTCCATTTTTTGGAAATCTTTATCATTCATTTTAAGTCCCTCCCCTTATTCGGCGCTACTATAGACACTCTTTGACCAAAACTTTCATTTTTTGGCCGGCTTGCCACAAGTTGGCTTTGACTGCGCCAACGCTGATGTTCAATGTCTGCGAAATCTCGTTTAAACTCATGTCTTCCAAGTATCTTAAAATAAAAACGCTTTTTTGTCGCATCGGCAATGTTTCTAACGCCTCCGACATTGACGCGCCCAGCTCGCGGTTTAAAAGGCACTCGGAGGCGTTCCTCGATGAGTCAGCCACGTTTGCCGCCGGATCTAACTCCTGGTCTTCTTCACGGCCGAACCAGAACGAAAACGTTTGCCTTATTTTTTTCTTCCGTAGGAAATCTTTGCACGTGTTGACGAGAATCCTGTAAAACCAGGTGTAAAATTTGCTTTGATTTTCGAACCCAGCGAGATTCTTATAAGCTTTCACAAACGCCTCCTGCGCAATGTCCCTGGCATCTTCAAGATTTCCCACGAAAAAGTTGGCTGCATGGATCGCTCGCTCCTGATAAATCTCAACCAACGCGGAGAAGGAACTTGCGTTCCCGCTCCGCGCTTCTTCAACCAACGATAGTTCTTGTTCTTTATTTACGTGAACCACGATTTCCGCCACCACCACGTTGGCCGCCTTTGTTTCCGCCACCATTACCGTGTTGGCCTCCGGGACGATTCACTCCACCCTGTGGTCCTGAGCCGTCAGCGCGGTTGATACCGCCCTGTCCATTGCCCCGGCCTTCCCCGCGGCCATGATCTCTCACGCCCTGATTATTGCCATGATGATTTTCCTTGCGATCGCCATAAATTTCTTTCCGATCACCATGCAGCTCCTTACGATCCCTGGAAAGAGCTCGCCAGTCACCGGCAATTTCATCTTTATTGCCTTTACGGATGTCCTTGCGAAGTTCATGGGCATCCTGCCGCGTATCGTTGCGATCCTCGCGTAGCTCCTTGCGATCTTGATGAAGCTCTTTCCTATCTTGGATTCGCTCATGGAGCTTGGGATGATTTTGCAGAAACTGCTCATAACGTTCGGGGTTATTTTGCTTGAACTGTTCGAGTTTTTCCTTGCGATTTTTCATGATCTCATGGAATTTCTCTGGATTCTCTTGCTTCAATCGCTGAAGTTTTTCCCGACGTTTTTCCATCATTCTTTCTTTTACCTGTTGAAATTTTTCAGGATTCTTCTCTTTAAGATCCTGAAGCCGTTCTTTCAGCTTTGCCTTTTTTTCCTTCACAGCCTGTTGGAAAGCTTCCGGATTTTCCGCCTTGAGCTTCTTGAGCTCAGCGAGCTTTTCCCGATAAGCTCCCTCCGGCTTGGCCGTAGTTTCCTCAGCATAAGCACAAGCGCCAAAACCAGCAAAAAAGGCCACAGCCAATACCACCGATTTTATTTTATTCTCTATTGTTTTCATTAGATAACCCTCCGTCTATAATTGTTTTCTCTACTCTATTAGACGTCTAAGGCAGCCTTTTGGTTTAATGTAAAACGTCAAAATTTTTAGTAATTTAACTTAAATGATTTGAACAAGTTACAACGATGTACGTCTCCAACAGGGACGGCACCGATTAAGCAATTTTAAGCTTTTTTTTCAGCCGGTTGATTTTGGACGCCAAAATAAAGTCGTTTTCGGAAAGACCGTCGATTGCGTGAGTAGAAAGCTCTATTTTTAACTTTCGATATTTCGTTAGATGAATGTCTGGATGGTGATCTTCTTTTTCGGCGATAACCGCTATTTTGCGTATCAACGTAATCGCAGACATGAAATCTTTAAGCCCCCATTCAGCGAAGATAGACTTTTTACTGGAAGACAACTTCCACCTTGAAAGATTGCGGAGATAAGCCAAAACCCGCTTTTTCGAAAGTCTTTCTGCTTTTCCCTCACAGGGGACGCATTTTTTGTGAATCAGATTGCTAGGCTGCATTCGCGAAGACACCTATTTAAAAATAACAAGACTCGAGGTGTAACCATGGACAAAATTTTTGAAGTTCACAGGACCAATTTCACCATTAGCAAAAAAACCGGTCATGGGCAGGGGTCCCTGCGCAAGCTGAATTGCTTTAATGTCATGATCAGGTTTTCCATAAAAATCACGGCCGCGGCCGCAACAACTCACCAGCATGCCGGCACGCGGTTCACCTTTGGGCGAGGCATGAATTTTTTCAAGCATATGATCCAGGTCCTCGGCAGACGTCTGGGCATCGCGCACTTGAAATTGAAGCGTTTGTCCCACTTTTAAAGTGGCGCCCACCATGAGCGCTTTCATTTCCGGATCGAATCCTACAATATTCCGGATTAGAAAATCACCGCGCTTAAAACTGGTTTGTTTCTCATTCATCACCATACCTACGGACAAGGAATATTCGGCGAGTTTTTTGTCCTTCGGCGACAGCCCTTCGATGAGCTCTCGCACCACTTCCAGCGCCGGGCGCCCCGCCAGTTCGTAAAGCACGTTTCCCTCGCCACGCGTGATCACGTACGGCACGCCGATGGGCCGTGAACCTTGCGAAACAATCACATCAAATTCTATATTTCCGGATAGGGCCACGCCCACCATTCCTTCGGAATAAATATTCCCGTTCAGACACAACCAGTTGGGCGCGCCCATCACCGCGCCGCTGGCCATGCCTCCGATCACCGATAGGCCCTTATATCCTTCGTTAAAAATCTGAAGAAATTTCACCACATCAAAGCTCGTTGGATCGGTCAGACAAATAAAATGGGGTTTATCGGGGGGATAAATATCCAGAAAGTTGATAAGATCCGCGCCGTGCGAAAGCGACGACAAATCCCCTTCATTGGCAACAAAAGAGTGTATTTTCAATCCTGGAACGTGCATGGCCAGCACCGAAATTGCCGGTTCCATTTCGATTTCACGGGTATCGCCGATAACACCGCTGGAATTGCAGCCAATGAGTCCGCGGTGCGGAACAAGATTTGCCAGCATATTCACGAACGCCGCCGGATCAAAATCCTCGTACGCTTCCGAAACATAGGCGATAAGAAAATCGCAGGTTTCCCCTCCCATATCTTTTTTTACGTGAGAGGCGATTTCCGACACTGCTTCGTGCCAATTTTTATTTTTGGAAAGATAAGAAGAAAATATTTTTCCGGTCACGGCAACTTTGAAACGACAAACCAATACTCATAGAGGGTTTTTATCGTGCTGACAAACCGGTCGAAACCGACTGGTTTTTGAATGTAGGAGTTGACGCCAAGATCAAAAGTGTCCTGAATATCCTCTCGGGAGTCGGAACCGGTAAACGCAATGACAGGAATCCTACGCAAAAGCGATGACGCCTTGATCTCCCGGAGTGCTTGTTTACCGTCTTTTTTCGGCATGTTCAGATCGAGCAAAATAAGCTCCGGCAGGTGATTTTGAAGATAAATCATCAGTTCTTCTCCGTCTTTGACCCATGTCAAATCCACCGGCAATCGTGCTTTTTGGATCACATCGTGAATCAAAAGGTAATCGTCTTCACTGTCCTCGGCGACCAGTATCTGATGATTTTTATTCGGTCTTTCCATGAGAGTCATGTTACACGCCGCCAAATGTTTTATCAAACATTTTCGAGTTATTGCGCGCTACTTGTTTCAAAAATGAAGCCATAAATTTCTCCGGTGTCCGGGTCCGTCGCGCGCGAAGTTAGGCACTTTTGCTCCTCAGCCGTGCAATCACGAAACATCTTTACAACCAGTTTTTTCGGGGGTTTGGCCCGGTAATGGACGCGCGCGACAATTTCTTGTCCCAGATAGCAGCCTTTTGCAAAAGAAATAAGTGTGTCATCTGCCAAGTTCAGCACCATCTCCTGGCCATAGTCGGCTTCTTGAAAAGGAAGGTTATTTTTCAGGCGAAAAAATGTGAATTCCTCCTCTGAAACATTCGTTTCTAGCTCCGCTTCCGTCACCAGCAGTTGACCTGTTTTCTGGGGAATCAGAAGATCGCCCGCAGCGGGTTTGATTTTATTTTCAAGGTCCCAGTAAACTTTCTTTTTTTTATCCAGCGCAATCGTGGTTCCGGTCAAAAAAAGATATTTGTCTAAATGGGTCATCAGCCGCGGCGCCGCGGCGCGCTCAACAACCAGCCAAAGCTCCTCTTCATTGATTTTATGCTGGTCAACAACTGCGATGATTTTTCCCTGCAGATTCACGAATGCGTTGCGTGGCGACTGGGCAGTGTTGGTGGAATAATCTTGTATAAAACGCGCGGCCTTGTTTTGCATGCATAAGACCACCTTGGCACAGAGATATATTTTCATGATAGAATCTCATTATGTCATTGCTCGCGCAGCGAAGCAACAAGCGAAAGGAGACCGCATGCCGACCCTATTTACACGCATAGTAAAAGGTGAGCTTCCGTGTCATAAAATTTTAGAGGATGAAAAATATTTTGCTTTTTTGGAAATCCGGCCTTTGAAACCCGGCCACGCGCTGGTGATTCCGAAAGCAACTATCGATTATTTTTTTGATTTGGACAATGCGCAGATGTCAGGGCTTTTGGTTTTTTCGAAAAAAGTGGCCGCAGCGATCAAAAAAACGGTCACCTGCGAAAAAATAGCGGTGGTGGTGTACGGGTTGCAAGTGCGGCATGCGCATATTCATTTGATTCCGGTGGACGGCACGCCAGGAGAACTGGATTTTCGAAATCAGAAAGACGCTAGCGTGGAAGCACTTGCGCTTATGGCGGAAAAAATCAAAGCCCGCCTTTAATTGAGCTTGCTCGTAAGCTCCAACCACAACTGCTCATTGACTTCAATTAACTTCGCCAGTGCGTCATAACGTTCATGATGTTCTCTGGACCATGACATGGAGTCGTTCATAAAATCCTGACCAATCGCCTCACGTTCCTTTTTGTAAGACGATATCTCCACCTCGATTTTCCGGAGACGGCTGTTTAGCTTCCGCTTTTCGGATTCCATTTCCTTTTTTAAATGATAGTCGGATTTTAGTTTGGCGGCTGGATTTTCGGTTTGAGTTTTGGGACTTTCAAGCTGCCCCAATTCCATTTTTAGCGTCTTTTCGAGATGATACACATAATCTTCGTAACTGCCCGGGTAACGTCGCACCATTCCGTTATTTACTTCTACAATTTCAGAAGCCACGAGATTCACAAAGGTGCGGTCATGACTGATAAAAAACAATGTCCCTGAGAAACTCTTAAGTGACCGGCCAAGGGCCTCGACCGTTTCAAAATCAAGATGATTCGTCGGTTCATCGAACAAAAGTACCTGGCTTTTGGTCAAAAGAAGGCCCGCCAGGCACAACCTCGCCCGCTCGCCGCCGCTTAACACCGAAGCTTTTTTTCTGACGTCCTCGCCTTTAAAAAGAAAGCTGCCAGCAAGATTCAGAATCTCCTGGCTGGTCACGCCAGGCGCAGCAACGTTCGAAAGATGCGTATACACGTCCGTCTCGGGATCAAGCGCGGTAAAAACATGTTGGGCGTAATAGCCAATTTTAAGGCCGTGTCCCCAACGAAATTTTCCCGCCTTGAGATGAAGATCCCCGGCAAGCGTTCTCAGGAATGTGGTTTTCCCTTGCCCATTGTCACCCAGAACCGCCACCCGCGCGCCCTGGTGAATCTCAAGACTGATTTTATTGGCCACAAGTTTCTCAGGATACCCGATGGCTAAACCTTCGCAAGAAAAAGCAATCCCATTTTTTCTTTCAACCATGGGAATCCGGATGTGCACATTACCCAAAGGATGATCGACTTCGATCTTTTTTAATTTCTCAATCTGTTTCATCTTGGATTTGGCCTGACTGGCCTTGGATGCTTTGGCGCGGAATCGGTCGACGAAAGTCTGCAGCTGCTTCTGCTTGGCCTCGATATTTTTATTGTAACTCAATGCCTGTTCTTTCTGCTCTTCTTTGAAGATCAAATATTCTTCGACACTTCCCGGGTATAGCATGCAGCTGCCGTTTTCGACCTCCAGCGTATGTTCACAGGTCTTTTTTAAAAATTCGCGGTCGTGAGAAATGATTAAGAAGCCACCGTCGTAGTCCTGCAAAAATTCCTCGAGAAGAATCAGCGTTTTTAAGTCCAAATAATTGGTGGGTTCATCGAGAATCAGAAAATTGGGTTCCGCCAATAGCATAGACGCGAGTTTGACACGGGTGCGGTATCCACCGGAAAGGCTGCCGATCATGGCATGCAGTAACTCATTTTTCAGCTGGAAGCGGCCTGCCACCTTTCCGCACTGCCACTCCTGTTTCTGCGTGTAGCGCATCAAAAATGCGATGACAGTCTCGTCCAGTTTATAAGGATCGTGCTGTTCAAGATAGCTCAGGCGCAACTCGGCACTGCGGATCAACGTGCCCCTGTCAGCCTCTTCGTGGCCCGTAATAATTTTGCACAGCGTGGATTTACCGGCGCCGTTACGGCCAATGACACCGATTTTCTGGTTTTCCAAAAAGGAGGCCGTCGCGCCCTGGAGAATTACATGCGCGCCGTAGCTTTTGTGAATATCGTTCAGTTGTAGAAGCACTTTCACGAGATTGGGACGTACTTTGGGCTTTTAATTTCCCGCGGACTCGGAGAGATCCGGCTGGGGAGCCGTTCCGGTTTCTTGCGTGGGGATCTCGGATTTCTTATTCAGGCGCTTGTTTCTTTTTTCTTCCCTCTTTTTTCTCTTGGATTCTTCTCTTTTCTTTTTGTCGCTTCCGTAATATTCTCTCATTGCTCTCCTTTTTTAATTGCCACATTTCCTTCGCCCTCGATCGCCACGACGACCACCTCATAGTGCAATTTCTTACCGGCAAAGGGGTGATTAAAATTAAGAATCAGCGTGGTCGGTCTCACTTCTTTGACAGTGGCAAGAAATTTACCGTCATTTTGAGATGAAATTACTTTGCCGATCACGTGGTCTCTTTTGGGAAACCTCGTTTTAGGCATTTCCATGAATGACTTGGAATTCTCAAAACCGTAACCATCTTTCGGCAATAAAACAAATTCCTTTCGCTCGCCCACTTTCAGTCCCCTCAACGCTTTTTCCAACCCCAAGGAAATCTCTTTTTTCCCGTGAACATACCGGAGAGGTTTTACAGCGCTAATGCTCTTGATCAACTTCCCGTCCACCGTAAGATTGTATGCGATCCTGACTTTCTTTCCTTTACTTATCATGAATTACCTCACAATTTCCTCAACTGGCTAACTGCCCAAAACTACCAACATGACTCAAACTGAAAAAGATCTAAAGGAATTGATTGAAGGCTTTGGAACACCTGCGTACAGTTTAATCGATTATTGGAAAATAGAGAAGAAAAGAATTAAAAATCCCCGCCTCATCCGTAAGAGACGGGGATTTTTTTGGACAAACGTCTATTAGAGCTTAACGACGTTGGCGGCTTGGTCACCCTTGGGGCCGGACACGACATCAAACGATACCGATTCGCCCTCGGCTAATGATTTAAACCCTTCTCCTTTGAGCGCCGAGAAATGGACAAATACGTCCCTCTCTCCGCCTTCGGGGGTAATAAATCCAAAGCCTTTTTGGTCACTAAACCACTTGATTGTTCCTTTTGCCATGATTTTATATCTCTCTTTGTTTTTACTTAATAAATAAATGTTTTTGGCGCTACAAAAAACAAAAACCGCGAATTAAGTAAAGTTCGCGGTTTCGAAATCTTATTCTGTGTAAGCTTCAAAAACAACCTTTACAAACTACATGGGGATTGTAACATCTCATTTTAGAATGTCAAGAGAATTTTCTAGTGGCACAACTTTAGGTGAGTTGTAACTCATACTGCAACACTTTGAAGCTCAAGATCACTGTTACCTTGCAAACAAGCCTGCGCCGCTTCGTTGGGTGTATTGTACCCTAGAATCCTTCTGG
>CAZVNB010000043.1:0-29047 GCA_964628355.1 uncultured Planctomycetia bacterium
AGAGCCGGGCGTTCGTGGGGACACCGCCAAAAGCGGCACAAAACCGGCGACGGTGGAAACCGGCGCCACGATCAAGGTGCCTCTTTTTGTGAATCCGGGCGACCAGGTTCGTGTGGACACTCGCACCGGGCAGTACTTGGAAAGAGCTTAAAAGAGAAAGGTTCTTCGCGTGAATATCAAAGAGATCAAAGAAATGATCCAGCTCATGAACGAAAACGGTCTTTCTGAATTTGAAATGGAAAAAGACGGGCTCAAAATCCGGCTTCGAAAAGGCCCGGGTGGTCTGATGGAACCGAATATTGTTTACGAGTCTCGATCGGTGGCGCAGCCGCAGGGCGTCCGATCACCGGCCAAGGAAGGCGCTGCTGCTCTTGCGGCCAAAACTACGATCAAGTCTCCCATGGTGGGCACTTTTTATGCAGCCCCAGCGCCCGACGCAGCTCCGTTTGTGCAGGCCGGAAGTGTTGTCGAAGTGGGCCAGGTTATTTGCGTCATCGAAGCGATGAAACTGATGAATGAAATCAAGTCCGAAGTGCGCGGCAAGGTCATCGAAGTGCTTGTGCACAACGGAGATCCCGTGGAGTTTGGACAGCCCCTATTTTTCGTGGAATAATATTTAGAAAGAAATTCCCATGTTTTCAAAAATTCTAGTGGCTAATCGCGGAGAGATTGCGCTACGCATCATTCGCGCTTGCAAAGAATTGGGTGTGCGTACGGTGGCCATTTATTCGGAAGCCGACGCCGATTCCCCGCCCGTGCATTTGGCGGATGAAGCCGTTTGCATAGGGACGGCCGCACCTTCCCAAAGTTATCTGAATATTCCGGCTATCATTAGCGCGGCTGAAATCACGGATGTGGATGCGATTCATCCGGGCTATGGATTTCTTTCCGAAAACGCGCATTTCGCCGAGATTTGTGAATCTTGTCAGATTAAGTTCATCGGCCCGCGTCCGGATGCCATCCGGGCCATGGGCGACAAGATGGCTGCCCGCGAGACCATGCGCAAAGTCGGCATCCCGATCGTTCCGGGCACGCAGGAAGCCGTCAAGGATAAGGAAGAAGCGCTTCGTATTGCCAAAAAAATCAAGTATCCGGTGATCATCAAGGCGGCTGCCGGAGGTGGCGGCCGCGGAATGCGGGTGTGTCACAATGAAGTGCGTCTTGTGAGCGCTTTGATGACGGCTCAGCATGAAGCCGAAAAAGCTTTCGGAAATCCGGCGGTGTACATCGAAAAATATATTGAGAAGACCAAGCATATCGAGTTTCAGATTTTAGCCGATACACACGGGCATTTGGTGCATCTTTATGAGCGTGATTGCACCATTCAGCGCCGTCACCAGAAACTGTTGGAAGAAGCGCCTTCGCCGGTTGTGGATTGGAAACTACGAAAAAAAATGGGCGACGTTGCCATCAAAGCCGCCAAAGCGGTCAATTACACCAACGCTGGCACGATCGAGTTTTTACTGGATGATGACGGAAGATTTTATTTTCTTGAAATGAATACGCGCGTACAGGTGGAGCATGGCATCACGGAGCTAGTGACCGGTATCGACATCGTCAAAGAGCAGATTCGAATTGCAGCCGGCGAAAAATTATCGGTGAAAAAACAAGATAAGATTCAGCTCAAAGGCCACGCCATTGAATGCCGCATCAACGCAGAAGACCCGGCAAATAATTTTGCGGGGTGCCCCGGAAAAATTGAGCGCTACCATGCCCCCGGAGGCCCCGGTGTACGACTGGACAGCCATGTCCATGCCGGCTATACGGTGTTACCCTATTACGATTCGATGATCGGGAAACTGATGGTGCATGGCCGGAACCGCGGGGAGGCTATCAGCATCATGCAACGGGCGCTGGAGGAATTTGTCATCGAGCCTATCAAAACGACGGTACCGATTCACCGGGAAATTTTGAAAAATCCTCTGTTTCGTCGCGGTCAGATGCACACGGATTTTATTCAACGTCTTATGGGCGATTGGCCGGATAAAAATTCGGAAGACTCAAGTAAAAAATCGTAAAAGGGAGATTCTTTGATGAAAATAGGTATTTTGACAGGTGGCGGGGATTGTCCAGGGTTGAACCCCGTCATTCGGGCCGCAGTGAAAACGGCGCTGCAGGAAAATTATCAGATCGTCGGCGTCCGAGACGGTTGGAAAGGTTTGGTGGAAAATGACACCTTTCCGTTGGATGGGGCGGCCGTTTCCGGAATCATTCATCGGGGTGGCACCATTTTAGGCACCAGCCGTACCAATCCTTATAAAGACCCGGTGGCATTGGAAAAACTGAAAATTAATTTTAAAAAAATTGGCTTGGATGCCCTGATCGCGATTGGTGGCGAGGACACGTTGGGGGTGGCGTCAAAATTTTATAAAGATGGTTTTAAAGTTGTCGGAGTCCCCAAAACGATCGATAACGATCTTTCGGGTACCGATTTCACCTTTGGATTTGATACGGCCGTCAACATTGCCATGGAAGCCATCGATCGCTTGCACAGCACAGCCGAGAGTCATCGCCGGATCATGGTGGTTGAGGTGATGGGTCGTCATGCCGGATGGATTGCCGTGCATTCAGGTATTGCCGGCGGAGCCGACCTCATTTTAATTCCGGAGGTGCCGATCAAGATGAAGGAAGTGTGCCAGGTGATCCAAAAGCGCATCGATCGGGGTAAATTTTTCAGTATCATTGTGGTGGCCGAAGGCGCGAAGTTTGACGGCAACGAAGTGCTGATTGAGAAAAAACTGGATGAGTTCGGCCATGTCCGCTTGGGTGGAATTGGGGAGCTTCTGGCAAAAAAAATTGAGGAAACCACAAAGCTTGAAACACGTGTTGCGGTTCTCGGGCATATCCAACGAGGGGGCGCCGCCACCGCTTTTGATCGGGTGCTCGGCACGCGTTTTGGCGAGAAAGCGGTGCAATTGGTTAAAAAAGGCGAGTTCGGAAATATGGTGGCATTGCGCGGAAACGAAATCGTTTCGGTTTCAATCGAAGTGGCCGTGAGCAAACTTAAAACCGTGGACCCGGCTTACTACGACATGGCGCGAACCTTTTTTGGTTGAGCGATGAAAACGAGCATCATCCGGCACATTCAAGACAGCATTGTGGTTAAAGAACAGCTACTGAAAAATGATGTGCCGCTGATTGAAAAAATGGCGCTCAAAATTTCAGATTGCCTTAGGCAGGGAAGCAAACTGCTTTTTATGGGCAACGGAGGCTCGGCCAGCGACAGCCAGCACTTGGCTGCAGAATTTGTCGGACGCTACGAGAAGGAAAGGCAACCACTGGCGGCTATGGCATTGACGACGGACACCTCAATTTTGACCGCCGTGGGGAATGATTACGGCTTTGAAAAAATATTTGAGCGTCAGATCGAAGCGTTGGGCAAAAAAGGAGATGTTCTTTTTGCGATTTCAACCAGCGGAAACTCCAAAAATATTTTGAGAGGCGTTGAAAAAGCCAAGCAATTGGGTATTTATACGATTGGCTTGACCGGCGGAACCGGAGGAGAATTAAAAACGGCCGCAGACCTTGTTTTGGTGGTTCCTTCCCAAAAAACTTCGAGAATTCAAGAAACCCATATCTTGGTCGGTCATATTCTATGCGAGTGCGCGGATGAGCTTTTGGCGCCGTAATCCAAAAAAAATTCAAACATTGCCTGGGCTGCTTGCGATCTTATCGCGGAAAAAAAAATTAAAAAAAAGAATGGTTTTTACCAACGGCTGTTTTGATATTTTACATACTGGCCACACCCGCTATTTACAAAAAGCCCGCGCGCTTGGCGATATTCTTGTGGTCGGAGTCAACACGGATGCTTCGATAAAAAAATTAAAGGGCCCCAGTCGCCCGATTAATTTTGAAAAAGACAGAGCAGAGGTATTGGCGGCGCTGGCCTGCGTGGATTTTGTGGTGCTTTTTTCAGAATCAACGCCCGAAAAACTCATTGGCGCGCTCAAACCCGACGCGTTGGTCAAAGGCGGTGACTGGAAAAAAAAGGATATTGTGGGCGCTGGTTTTGTTGAATCTTATGGCGGCAAAGTCAGGACGGTCCCGTACGTGAAAGGTTTTTCTACTACGGGTTTACTCGAGAAGATCAGCCGGCTTTGACAATGACGATGAAACACTCCGTCGGTGCTTGGCCACAACATTTTTGTTGTAGCACGCCGCGCGAGGCAACGGTCAGCCTCGTCACGGACAGGGCGGCTCTTTGAGTGTAAATTCGCGCGGACGACTTGACGCTCCCTTTGGTCGCGTAAGCCGCGCGCTCATTTATAGAATTTTAGATGTAAACTTTAATCGTTCTCGCGAGGGTCTACGTGTTTGCGAGGAAGTGGCGCGTTTTGTTGTCGAGAGCAGGGTTCTGACGCGGCAGCTCAAAGTTTGTCGGCATGCCCTGTCGGATGTCTGGAAGAAAATGCTGCAACGCCATCCGGAAATTTTGAAATCCCGCGACGTTCGCGGGGATGTGGGCAAGGGCGCTTTGTCGATTGAAAACAAGCGTGCGGATTTTAAGGCGCTTTTCGCAGCCAATAGCCAGCGCGTCAAAGAATCGTTACGGGCGTTGGAAGAAACCGTCAAACTTTTGGAGCCCCAGCATGCAAAAATATTCAAAAGAGTCCGTTTTCGTGTCTACGCCATCGAAAAAAAAATGCTGCCGAAACTGGAAACTTTATGTGATCACTTGCCCCGAATTTCGCGGTGACCGCTCACAAAAACAACGCGTGAGCCAAGCGATTCTCGGCGGCGCGGACGTCATTCAGCTGCGCGATAAAAAGGCTTCGGATGAGGAGCTTTTGTGCCAAGCCAAAGAGCTTTTGCAGGTGACGCGGAGTTTTGGCGTGCCGCTGATTATCAATGACCGTGCGCGCATTGCAATGGCATGCGGCGCGGATGGCATACACCTGGGGCAGTCGGATGGAACTCTGGCGCAAACCAGAGAGATTTTGGGCGCTAACAAAATTTTTGGGCGCTCGACGCATGCGCCCAAACAGGGTCAAGCGGCTCAAAAGGAAGGTTTTGATTATATCGGGGTGGGGCCAGTTTTTAGCACGCCGAGCAAGCCGGGTCGCAAGTCCGTGGGTTTGGAGTATGTGCGTTATGCCGCCAGCCATTTGCAATTGCCGTTTGTGGCAATCGGCGGAATCGACGTTGAAAATGCGCCCGATGTTCTTAAAGCAGGCGCCCAGGCAATCGCTGTCGTGCGCGCTGTGCTGGGACAATCGGATCCGCGCCGCTCGGCGGAGAATTTAAAAAAATTAATTTTGTGATGACGTTTGTACAAATTAAAATGGTGATCCTATGAATTCAAAAGGAATGTTGGCCGTTGGATCGGTGGCGTTGGACACCGTCAAAACTCCCTTTGGAAAAGCCGTGCGAGCGCTGGGGGGTTCGGCCGTTTATTTCAGCGCCAGCGCACGGTTTTTTGTGCCAGTTTCCATTGTGGCCGTGGTGGGGGAAGATTTTCCGAAAAAACATTTGGATCTTCTGGGCCGATTGGGCGTGAATACCGAAGAAATTCAAAAAATGCGCGGCGGAAAAACATTTCATTGGGAAGGCGCTTACAGCTACGATCTTAATAATCCCAAGACGATCAAGACGGAGCTGAACGTTTTCCAATCTTTTCGACCGAAGCTTTCGGCGCAAAGCCGCAAAAGTTCTTTTGTTTTTTTGGCCAATATTGATCCGGATATTCAACAAGAAGTGTTGCGCCAAGTCGATCATCCGCGGTTGACCGCCTGCGACACGATGAATTATTGGATAGAAAACAAACGCCGGAGCTTGCTGAAACTGTTGCGTCAAGTGGACATCTTTTTATGCAACGACTCGGAGGCCAGGGAGCTTTCGGGAGAGTTTAATTTGCTGAAATCCTCGCGTTGGATTTTACAGCACGGCCCAAAGCTTTTGGTGATCAAAAAAGGCGAGCATGGCGTTATTTGTTTTTCCAAGAATTTTGTATTCACAACCCCCGCCTATTTGCTCGAAAAAATATTTGATCCGACAGGCGCTGGAGATGCGTTTGCCGGAGGGTTTCTCGGCTATTTGACGCGCTCACCCAAACTGAGTCCCCATGTGGTGCGCCGCGCCGTGATTTACGGAAGTGTCCTGGCCTCGTACAATGTGGAAAGTTTTAGTTTGAACCGGCTGGCAGCACTCCGTTATGCTGATATTGAACGCCGCGTGCGGCACTTCCGGACGCTGACACGGTTTTAAGCTATTGGCGGGTGTAGTTCAGTGGTAGAATGAAAGCTTCCCAAGCTTTAGATGTGGGTTCGATTCCCATCACCCGCTCCATTTTCTTGTAAAGAGGAAGCATCAAACGTCAACATGAAAGCAACAAAAATTTTTAAGTGTTTAGCCGTTGCAGCAATATTCTTTTTGACGGGATGCGCCGGCCAGAGGTATCATAGGGCGTTGACTGAGACTCAGTGCGCGCCCACCGGTTTTTCTTCGAGTATTGGCGGCGGCGGTTTTCTTTGGCCTCTGCAGGGACGATTGGTGGTTCCATTTGGCGTTATGGAAGACGGGGTTTCTAGCAAAGGAATTGTGTTGGAGGGTTCCGAGGGTCAGTTGGTCTGCGCGGCTCAAGGCGGTCAGGTGGTTTATGCAGACGAAGGTTTGCGGGGTTACGGCAAGACGCTTATTTTGCAGCACCCCGGCCATTTTTCAACTGTTTATGCAAGAAATGCTGAGATTTTAGTTTCTGCCGGTCAATGGGTTCGCCAGGGGCAGGCAGTTGCGCGCGTGGGCTGTGCGGGTAAAGGGGGAGTTGCCCGCGCTTATTTTGAATTAAGAAGATTGGCAAGGCCGGAAGATCCACTGTGTTATTTACGATGATTTTCGTTTGTTGGATTTTATAAGTTTAAGGTAAAATTATGTTCAGTGATCCGGTTGTCGGTGAAAATTTTTTTGGCCGACAAGTGATGATTGATTTGCTGATAAAAAGAGCCAATGCGCTCAAGTCCGGCTATCGGCAAAATGTGGCCATCATCGGGCATCAGCAGCTGGGCAAAACCTCGATTCTACGTCAGTTTTTGCACGTTCACCGCGATCCCGAGGTTTTGGCCATTTATGTTGAAATCAAGCTGCAGGTGCTGGATTATTTTGTGGACCAGTTTGTTCGCGCGCTGTTGTATCAGTACCTCGTGCAGCATGGGGCGGTGGACCCCACCGACACGCTAAAAAATCTTACCGAAAAAGCCGCCATCAATATTCCAAAAACCGTTTTGCGTATTCATGAAATCGCCAGTCTACTCAAACATCGTCACGCCGAGGAAGCCTATGCGAAGCTGTTTGATTTGACGCACGTGTTAAAGGAGGAAACCGGCAAGCACTGCATCGTGATCTTGGATGAGTTTCATCGGCTGGGCGAGTTCGGCATTAAAAATGCATTTTCTGATTTCGGCAAACGTATCATGGTGCAAAAAGACACGATGTATATTTTGTCCAGCTCCTCTTTTTCACAAAGCCGAAAAATTCTCGCCGAAAAATTGTCGCTTCTTTTTGGAAATTTTGAGCGTGTGTATCTCGAGGCTTTTGATTTTGACACGTCCTTTCAGTTTATCGACCAGAAATTGGCGCCATTGGCCATTTCAGGGCTGTTGCGCAGCTTTCTGACCTCCATGACCGACGGGCACCCATTTTTTTTGGAAACGCTGGTCAGCCGCGTGAAGGACATCGCGCTTACACGCGGAGAGCAGGAAGTCAGCCGCCAGTCGGTGGCCGAAGCTCTTTTGAAACTGATGTACGAGTCGCAAGGCGTTTGGAACCAGTATTTTTCCAAACTTATTTCGCCCTGGACGCAGCCGATATCCCGAGGCAGTCACGTGCTGATTCTGGCAGAAATCGCCAAGGGTAAAAATCGTATCAAGGAAATTGCCCTGGCGGTCAATCGCAGCCAAAAGGAAACCGCTTCTCAATTGCAAGAGCTCATCGAGAATGAATTGATCATCAAAACGGGTATTTTTTACCGCTTCCACAGCCGTACGTTCCGGGCGTGGCTGCGCGAAGTGTATGAGAAAAAAGAGTTGTCTCTTTTGGGGACCAGCGGCAAAAGCGAGAGTTTTTTAAACCGGGTTCTGGAAATGATTGCCCAAGAAGAAGAAATTTTGTCCACCGACATCGGCGAGCGAGTGATGGGACTTTTCCGCAATTTCAAAGATGACATCGTCGATTGGGGCGAGAAGCGAAGAAAGCTGCCACGTTTCAGCGAGTTTGTGTGTTTGCCTGCTTTGACGCCCGTTAAAGCGGGCAGCACGCGCGATATTATCGCCAAAGGCGGCGGTCGTTGCTGGGTATGTAAAATTGTTGAAGAAAAGGCCACCGAAAAAGAAGTGTTGGAGCTTGTGCGCGGCACTGCCAACAAAAAAAGCGCCCACACCAAGGTGCTGCTGGCCTTGGATGGGCTGGATGAAAACGCAAAGCTCTTGGCCAAAGAAAAACATGTGCTTACGATGGGTCTTTCGCGTTTAAATCTATTGATGGATCTTTACGACAATGCGCCCGTGATACAATCCAGTGGCGCCAGTCGTCATCCCCAAGAACAACCAATCCCTCCGATTTTGTCATAATGCCCCCGCGCTTCTCCATTCAAGGGATTGACCGTATCACTTTAGAAAAAGAAGAAAAAAGAACCCTTGCTCCATATGCCATAAAAAGCGCCCAAAGTCGTGGCCGTTTGCATCCCGAAAAGGAGCATCCGTACCGCACGGCGTTTCAGCGTGACCGCGACCGGATCATCCACAGCGCGGCGTTCAGGCGCATGGAATATAAAACCCAGGTTTTTGTGAACCACGAAGGAGATTATTACCGCACGCGGCTGACTCATTCTCTGGAAGCCAGCCAGGTGGCGCGTGTGATTGCCAAGGTGATGAGTTTGAACCCGGATTTGGTGGAAACAATTACGCTGGCGCATGATTTGGGACACACGCCGTTCGGCCATGCCGGCGAAGATGAGTTGCGGGAACTCATGAAGGATCAGGGAGGCTTTGATCATAATTTACAGAGTTTGCGCATTGTCGATTATTTGGAAGAGCGTTATCCGGGTTTTCGGGGATTGAACCTTTCTTACGAAACGCGCGTCGGCTTGTTCAAGCATCCGCAGCTTTTGCAGGAAGCCGAAAAGCGGGGGATGGGGCGCTTTGAGCCCTTTTTGTCCCCGTCACTGGAGTCGCAGGTGGTGGATGTGGCGGACGAAATCGCCTACGACAACCACGATTTAGATGACGGCATCACTTCGGGGCTGATTCGGGAAGAAGATTTGGAGAGTCTGGTTTTGTGGCGCGAAGCCAAAAAAACATTGCGTGGAATCAAAATCGCAAATCCGGCGGTGCGTAAATATCAGCTGATTCGTTCGCTGATCAATCGGGAAGTGACGGATTTGGTCGGGCAATCTTTAAAAAATATCAAACACTACCGGGTTTTAAGTCCCCATCAGGCTATGCAAAAAGATCGATTCATGATCGCATTCAGTCCAGAGCTTACAAAAAAAAGAGAGCAACTACGCGGGTTTCTAAAAACGCGGCTGTATTCTCATTACCGTGTAGTACGCATGAGCGACAAAGCGCGCCGTTTTCTGCGCGAACTTTTTGAGGTGTATCTATCGCGACCGGAGCAGCTGCCACCGGGGAGCCAGAAACGGTTAAAAACTGAAGGCCCTCATCGTGTGATTTGCGATTATTTGGCTGGCATGACGGACCGGTATGCGCAGGATGAGTATAAAAAATTTTTTGAACCATTCGGAAGGGTGTAGGCTAAAGATGACGGGAGTCACTGACAAAGAAATTTTTGAAAGCCTAAGGCGACAGGAGTATTTTCGCCGCATGCGGCATTTATTGGATGAAATGCTGGGTTCTCCCACTTGGTGGATCTGCCAGAAAATGTCCTTTCATCCCAAACAGATCCGTCAGTGCATGGAATTTTCTTTTGAGTTATGGAACGATCCGAAAGTCAAAAATTGGCCGGCGGCCAAGGCATTGTTTGGCCAACTGCAAAGCAAAGCTCGCCTGACGCACCCTTTTTTATTTTCTCAAAAAAAAGACAGCGTCGGTTATTGTCTGCCATTGGCTATTAAGGACCGCGTGATCGCGTACTTGCTGTTGACAGGTTTGCCAAAGGAACCTTCGGAAAAAGCGCGCCATCTTTTGATCGAGTATGCTTTCCTGGTTGTCGACAATGTTTCGAAATTGGAAGAGGTCAACCGGCTTTCGGCCACCATTCGTCCCAGGGCGATTGCTCTTTCGACCGTACACACGGTACACCGCATCATCAATTCCACGCTTAATTTGGATGAATTGGTGTCGCGTCTTGCCCATTTGACGGCCCAAGTGCTGCGTGTGCAACGCTGCGCGATTTATCTTTTGGATACATGTCCGTCCCCCATCGGCGGCTTGACAAAAATTCGCCGCAAATTCCTAACGCTCGTTTGCAAAGCTTTGGTAGGCTACCCGAAGTCTAAGCGGCCTGATAGACGCATTCCCTTGGGGCGGGAATTAGAGGGACGTGTGGCTAAATCTGCGGATATTCAGCTTCGGAAAAAAGTGCTGTGCATTCCACTGATTGACGAAGACGTGATTGGAGTGGTGACGGTAACGGGTAAAAAGGATAAAAAAGATTTCAATCATTTTGATCTTGAGATTTTGACTACGTTAGCCGAAGAGGCCGTGATTGCCATCAAAAATGCGCAGCTTTACGAGGAGCAGCGGCGTGTCACGCTCAGCACGATTCAGTCGTTGGCGGTGGTGCTGAGTAGCCGCGTGGCACAAAACCCTGTTTTATCACCCGAGGTTTTTACGCGGCTAGCCATTCGCACGGCAAGAGAACTAAAGCTCACCGATGAACAAGTGCAGGCGCTGCATTACGCGGCTCTTCTTAAAGAAACCACCAAGATCGGCATTTCGGAGGAAATACTGAAAAAATCTTCCAAGCTTACCGGGGAAGAGCTGACAATGCTCAAAAAACATCCGATTCAGGGCGCGCGCGTCGTACAGAATTTCGAAAGTCTGAAAACCGTAGCACCCATTATTCTTTACTCCCGTGAAAAATATGACGGAACCGGCTATCCGGAAGGCTTGAAAGCAGAGGCGATTCCGATTGGCGCTCGCATTCTCTCGGTGATCAATGCGTTTGAAGCCATCGTGGTGGGACGTCCCTACCGTAGTCAGTCTATCCGCACCGACGCATTGCAAGAATTGCAGCGAAACAGCGGTTCGCAATTTGATCCCCGCGTCGTGGATGCGTTCATCAAAATTGTCAAACAGGAAAAAATCTATAAGCGGCTGAAGAATGCCGGTTCCAAATAAGCCCCGCCGCCGCGCCATCTTTTGGGTTTTTCTAATATTTATTGTAATAGTTTTTTTGTTATTAAAATTTTTTTTTTCCTTTTATCTGCACGACGAGGCGTTTTCCCGTGTTATCAGCGCAAGGCTGGATACCCCCGTTGAATTGCGAGGCGTTCGCTGGAAACCGTTATTTGGAGTCAGTTTTCAGAGCGCAGAACTGCTGAATTTGAAAGCAACCAAGCCGCTGAGATGTGGTCCCGGCCATATGCAATACCGGCCTAGGTTCGGCGGCGCGGATTTGAAACTTTATTTGTCCGATCTTCAAATCCCCGCCGATTTTTTTCGATTTTTACCGATACTATCTGCGGGGCAAGACGCCCCACAAAACATTCCGGCGTTCCATTTTCAAAAAGCTGTCTTTTCTCTAAATAGTTTGGGTTCGATAAAGCGCTTGCGGATTCTAAGGATGCAATCCCCGCAGCTTGAGCTAAAAGGATCTCTCCGGTGGAGTCGAGGTCATCTCGAAAAAGCGAGCCTTGCGATCTTAATGCCCAGCGCTTGGACCGAGCGCCCGCCGAGCTCTTTGTGTCGGCGACTGAAATGTGCCTATAGCCACAACCATCTTACCTTTTACGGCCGTTCAGGCCCTTTGCTTCGCGCCGCTTGGACTCCCGAATCATGAATGAAGTTGAATCGAAACTGCGCCCCGGGTATACTGTTTCAACTATGACCGATGATAAATCCCAAGAAACACAGCAAGAGCTTTTTCAGGAGTTCTCATCGACGCCCAAACATTCCGAGCGCTTTCCAACTCTCGCAAAAGCGCAGAAACCTATTTTAATCAGTACGACGATAGAACAAATTCTTATGGTCAGTATCGTGCTCATTCTCACACTGTGCGGCGTCTTTTTTTTGGGGCTTCTTCGCGGTAAATCGCTAAGACCCTCCGCGGTACCGGTAGTCGCCGCTATTCGTCGCGTCCAACCCACAAAAGTTTCGGTCGTGCCCGTGCAAAAACCTTCTATCCCGACAGGGGTGTCTATTCCAGCTGTTCAGAAACCATACACGATTCAATTGGTCACGCACCGGAAGAAAGAATATGCCGAGACTGAGGCCAATGCGGTGCAAAAACTAGGAATCACGAGTTTTATCATCCCCAGCGGCGAGTACTTCCAAGTCTGCGCTGGGCAGTATGCCTCCAAGGAGGAGGCAAAGAAAGATTTGGCTTTTTTTCAGTCAAAATACAAGGACTGTTTTTTAAGACGCCGCGCCTGACCCAATCCCTGACCCAATCCCTTGGATTCCTTTGGTAAACTGTGGTAAACTATCGCAGCTAAAAATAAATAAGGGGGAAGCATGTCGATTCATTCCAGTTTAAGAGCGGCCGGAAAAGGCAAAAAACACCGGTCAGTGCTCAAGCGCTATGAGCGTTTAAAAATATTGAAAGACAAAAATCTTTGGAGCGAGGAAAAGTCGGTGCTTGGAATTCCAAAGGTCAAGATGCAGAAGTTGAAGATCAAGAAAGAAAAAGTAGCCGCGGATGGCGCTGCCTCGGCCACAGTCGCCGGTAAGCCCGCCTCAGAAGCGCCTCAAGCGCCCAAATCCGATAAAAAATGACCGATTTGTCATTCGAGGATTTCAAAAAAGCGGAGCTTCGTATCGCCAAGATTTTGGACGCGCAAGAGATCCCCGGGGCAGACAGATTGTGGAAGCTTCAAATTGATGTCGGTTCAGAAAAAAAAGAAATCGTGGCCGGCATCAAAGAATCTTACACCCGAGAAGCTCTTTTGGGCCGATCCATTGTGGTTGTCAACAATTTGGCCCCGAGTATCATTCGCGGCGTAGAATCCAAAGGAATGCTGCTGGCGGCTAAACAGGGCGCTACGCTTGCTTTGCTTGGCCTCGACAAAGATTTGCCGCCCGGCAGTCTTGTTGGATGAAAGTCGTTCGAGTTTCGCTTAAAAACCGTTCTTACCCCGTCTACATTGGCGAGTCTTTGATTTCGCAGGCAGGCGTTCTTCTCAAAAAAAGCGGTTTTAGAAAAAGACAGTTCGTGATTGTCACCCAAAAGCAAGTGGCTGTGTATTATGAAAAGGCGCTGCGAGAATCGCTTTGCCTTGAAGGTTTTGAAAGTTCCGTTTTTTTGACGCCGCGCGCGCAAAGTTCCGAAGCGTCCAAAACACACATGGTTTGGTCACGTTTGATCCGGGAGTTGGCCCGCCAAGACGGCAAAAATAAGTCTTTGGCTATTTTGGCGCTCGGTGGAGGCGTCATCGGCGATTTGGCGGGCTTTGCCGCGGCTGTTTATCGGCGAGGAATTCCTTACGCGCAAATTCCCACCACTTTGACCGCGCAAGTAGACTCCTCCATTGGCGGCAAGACAGGGATCGATCTGCCTGAAGGAAAAAATTTGCTCGGGGCGATTTACCAACCTGCGGCTGTTTTGGCTGACACCTCGGCGCTTGGCAGCTTACCCGACAGGCATTGGAGCGATGGTTTTGCCGAAGTCATCAAATATGGAGTTATCCGTGACCCTTCCTTATTCGATCTTTTGGAAAAAAAAGGAATGGAAGGTGTTCGGCGCGACGGGCGCTGTCTTGAAAAAATAATCACGCGATGCGCCGAAATCAAGGCAGAAGTCGTCGCTGCCGATGAGCTGGACAAAAAGGACATACGCATCATTCTGAATTTTGGCCATACGGCCGGCCATGCGATCGAAGCGGCCTCCAGCTACTCGGGACACTACACGCATGGGGAAGCGGTGTCCGTGGGCATGTTGGTCGCCTGCGATATATCCGAAAAAATGGGAATCTTAAGAACCCGTGAATTAACCACGCGTCTTGAAAAGACGTTGATCAAGTTTGGTTTGCCCGTTTACACCAAGGCGCTAAGCGTGGAGACGATTTTAAAAGCGATGGGGTACGACAAGAAATCGGCCAATCAGACCAACCGTTTTGTTTTGCCCATTCAATTGGGCAAGGTCACCGTTGTCAGCGATATTCCCAATGCCGCTATTGTCGAAGCGCTGCAAAAACGAAGAAGATAATTTTTAAGCGGCGTTCGCCGGCAAGATAATTTTTTTCCCGCGGTAATCCAGAATAACTTCATTGGGCGTGACCTGAGACAGCGTTGCCTCACCGATACGATCGCCGATTCTCATAATTTTTCCGTTGATCAGGCAGTACGAGTCGGTTTTTGAATAGACCAGGCCGTTCAACGAAAAATTGGGAATTTGCGCTCCCCAGGGCGCTGTCATGGGACGCGAGGCGGGCGCGATCGCCGATTCTTCCACTGCAAACTGTCCGCTCATCCGGCCGCTGGAAACTTCCAGCGCTGACCGACCCGAAATTTCTTTGGTTTTTACGGATGTTTTGTTGGAGCCGTAAAACAAGGTTGACCAAATGGGCGTCGTGAGCAGCGCCAACAGGCTCACTACAAAAATGGCTCCCCAAGGGACGCGGGTTTTTTTCTTGAGTAGCTGAGAGCGAAATTCGGATTTGGTTTCTTGCGTATTTTTTTGTGTTTCGGCCACAACCGGCTGGCCACTTTTTTTCAACGCTTCATTGATGACACTCATGGGGGCTTCCTTCTAGTTCCAAAATCGATTGTTTAATAATTTCTTCATCGATGCACCGTTTTTCCAGCACAAATCCGGTCAAAAGCGCTTTGTTGCATATCATGTTGATGAGGCGCGGGATTCCTGTCGAGTAGCGATAAATTTCATCAAGCGCATTTTCTTTAAAAACAGGAGCGTTGCCATTGGCTCCTGCTAGCGTCAGGCGATGCAGGATGTAGAGAGGCACCTCGTCGCGTTCCAGCGCTTGGATATGGTAGCGCACGGCGATGCGTTGACGCAACTGTCGCAAGGCGGGCAGATTCAATTTGTCGCGAAGTTCGGGCTGGCCGACCAGAACGATTTGCAGCAGTTTTTCATTTTCAGACTCGAGATTCGATAACATGCGTACTTGTTCGAGAAGTTTGAGGCTCAAGTTTTGCGCCTCGTCGATGATCAGCACCACATTGTTGCCCAGCACCAGCTGTTCGATCAGAAACCGGTTGAGCTCCGAAAATAGCGCCCCTTTGCTTTTGCTTTTTTTGTCTGTTTTGATCCCCAGGTCTTCGACGATGGTTTGCATCAACTGGGCTTCGGAGACATTGGAGTTGAAAATGAACGCGGTCTTTGTTTTTTCGTCCAGCCGATTGAGCAAGGCGCGGCAGATAGTGGTTTTTCCGGTCCCTACTTCCCCGGTGATCTCCATAAAACCCACGCGTTCCTTGATTCCATAGATGAGGTGGGCCAGAGCTTCTTTGTGACGTTGGCTTAAAAAAAGAAACGAGGGGTTACTCGTAACGGAAAACGGCTTCTGCTTGAGGTTGTAAAACGTATCGTACATGCGTGGCTCCATTCTAACAGCCGCAACAGGTGAATGCAAAGATTTTTTAGACAGCGATTGTCCGCAGAGTTATTGACCATTCAGCAGTGCTTTGCTATACTCGTGTTTCATAAATTTTTATTGAATTATTAGGGATGCTAAGTCATTATGTCTCAAGAAGATACAAGAGTCGGAATTCTGGGCGATGGGGGCTGGGGCACGACACTTGCTTTGCTGCTGGCGTCAAAAGGTTTTGAGGTTTGTCTGTGGGGGGCTTTTCCGGCTTATGTCGAGAAAATGCGTAAATCCCGTGAAAATACCAAATTTCTTCCCGGTTTTAAAATCCCAAAAAATCTACGGCTAACTTCTTCGTTACGGGACGTCTCGGAGTCGTCGGAAATTTTGCTTCTAGTGGTGCCGGCGCAGTACTTGCGCGGAGTTTTGTTGCGTCTTAAAAAACAGGGAGACTGGAAAAAGAAATACGTGATTGCGGCAAAGGGAATCGAGACAGGGTCGTTAAAAACTCTGTCCCAGATTTTGAGAGAAATTTTTGGAAATGTCCCAACTGCGGTCATTTCGGGCCCGAACATCGCGCGCGAAGTGGCGCTCAAAATCCCGGCGGCTGCCTCGGTGGCCTCGCGGGACGTAAAATTTGCGGGCCAGGTGCGTCAACTATTTGAAACCGAAACGTTTCGTCTTTTTGAATCCCAGGATGTATTGGGTGTGGAGCTGGGCGGCGCTCTTAAGAATGTGATTGCGATCGGAGCCGGAATTGCCGAAGGCATGGGCTACGGGGCCAATACACGAGCCGTTTTTTTTGCGCGCGGGGTTGCGGAAATGGCACGCCTGGGAAAAATTATGGGCGCCAAACGCGAGACGTTTATGGGACTGAGTGGGCTCGGGGATTTGGCCACCACCTGCTTGAGCCCTCACAGCCGCAATCACTGGCTGGGATGCGAAATAGGAAAAGGAAAAAAATTGCAACAGATTTTGAGACAAACTGAAATGGTGGTGGAAGGCGTTGAAACGACACGATCCGCGCGGCGTTTGTCCGCCAAATACAAAGTGTCGATGACGATTTCCGAGGCAGTTTATAAAATTTTATTTAAAAAAGAAAACCCACGTTATTTAATAGACGCTTTGTGGAAAGACGGTGCGCGCAGAGAAGCTGATTGAGCGTCGCGCGCTCATTTATACGGGGTGTGGCTCAGCTTGGTCAAGAGCGCCTGCTTGGGGTGCAGGAGATCGCTGGTTCGAATCCAGTCACCCCGAATTTTAACCGGAGAATCGGTACTTATGGCAGAGCTTGAACAAAAAAAAATCGGTTTAGGACTTTTTGGGCTGGGAACTGTGGGTTCCGGCATCGTAAAAATTTTGAAGTCCGAAGCGAAAGCTATTGAGGAAAAAACGGGCTTAAGAATTTCCGTGCGTAAAATTTGTGTGCGCTCGCTTTCAAAAAAAAGACACGTGTCTGTGCGGCGGTCACTATTGACCACGCAGGCCAAAGAGGTGATTGAAGATCCGACCGTGGACATCGTCGTGGAGCTCATGGGAGGGATTCATCCAGCCAAAGAAATTCTCTTAAAATCCATGCAAGAAGGAAAGCAAGTCGTGACGGCGAATAAGGCGCTTTTGGCCGAACAAGGCGATGAGGTTTACCGCAACGCCTCCAGACTTTCCAGGCAGATAGGAATCGAAGCCAGCGTGTGTGGGGGGATTCCCATCGTGAAGGCTTTGCGCGAGGGTTTTGCGTCCAACAATGTGTCCCATTTTCTGGGAATTGTAAACGGCACCTGCAATTATATTTTGAGCGCCATGTCTGGACGGGGGATCGATTTTCAAAGCGCGCTCAAAGAAGCGCAGGCCAAAGGGTATGCCGAGAGCAATCCGGCGTTGGATATCGATGGGACTGATTCGGCGCATAAGCTTGCGGTGCTGGCGCGTCTGGCTTTTCGGTCCAGCATCCCATTTCGCGCTATTTCGGTCGAGGGGATACGGCATTTGTCTGTCCCGGATATTGCCTACGCCATCGAACTGGGTTATGCGGTCAAATTGCTGGCTATTGGAAAAAAAACAAAAAAAGGGCTCGAGCTTCGCGTGCACCCGACGCTATTGCCGTTGGACCACCCGTTGGCCGCGGTGCGCGGTGTTTACAACGCGGTGTTTGTGCAGACCGATCAGGCGGGTGATCAGCTTTTTTACGGTCGGGGCGCCGGCATGATGCCGACGGCAAGTGCCGTGATGAGCGACGTGATCGATATTTCAAGAAAGATTGCCACACATTCGGCTTACCGTTCAGCGGAGATGAAGCCGTTTAAGCGCCTTGGCGTGTTGCCGATCGATTTTGCGGTTTCAAAGTATTATTTGCGTTTTCAAGTGGCCGATCGCCCGGGGGTTTTGGGGCGTATCGCGCAGGCGTTGGGCGACAACCAGATTTCAATTTTGAGCGTGCATCAAAAAGAACCGCATAGCCCAGGCTCGGTGCCGGTCGTTATTTTGACTTACCAAGCGTCAGAAAAGAACATCCGAAAAGCGCTGCGCACCATCGATGGACGCAGTGAAGTGCGCGAGAAAACCCGCGTTATTCGGGTAGAAAGTTAATTTAAAACATGTGGCGTGGTTTGATTGAAGAGTACCGGGCTTATCTACCGGTAACCGTTTCGACGCCGGTAGTGACTTTGAGCGAAGGCAACACCCCGCTGATTTATGCGCCGTGGCTTTCCAAAAAAATCCACGCGAAGGTTTTTTTAAAATACGAAGGCCTCAATCCCACCGGGTCGTTCAAGGATCGGGGGATGACGCTGGCTCTTTCGAAAGCAAAAGAAAGCGGCGCAAAACTTGTCATTTGCGCTTCTACCGGAAATACCTCGGCCTCGGCGGCCGCTTACGCCGCGAAAGCGGGCTTGCGCTGCGCGGTGCTGATTCCCAAGGGTCAGATTGCGATTGGCAAGCTGAGTCAAGCTTTGATTCATGATGCCAAAGTGATTGCCCTTGAGGGAAATTTTGACGTTGCGCTTGAGTTGGTTCGGGAGATTTCCAAAGATCCTTCGGTGACGATGGTCAACTCTTTGAATCCCTTTCGCATCGAAGGACAAAAAACCGGCGCTTTCGAAGTGTGCGACCAGCTGGGTAAAACCGGCCCTGATTTTCATGCTATGCCGGTGGGTAACGCGGGCAATATTTCGGCTTATTGGAAAGGTTACAAAGAATACCGGGACAAGGGACAAATCCAAAATCTTCCGGTGATGCTGGGTTTTCAGGCCGCAGGAGCCGCGCCGATTGTGAAAGGTAAGGTCGTAGCAAAGCCACACACGATGGCTACGGCGATACGAATCGGAAATCCGGCAAGTTGGAAAACGGCTTTGAATGCGCGGGATGAGTCTGGGGGCCGAATCGATGCCGTGAGTGATCGGGAAATCCTGGAGGCTTACCGGTTGCTGGCCCAGCGCGAGGGGATATTTGCCGAACCGGCCAGCGCGGCATGTGTCGCCGGTGTGTTGAAACTGGCCAAAAAAGGATATTTTCGGCGACAGCCCACGGTGGTTTGTGTGTTGACAGGGCATGGACTGAAAGACCCGGACCGCGCATTGGCATCGGTCAAAAAATTTAAAACCATTCCGGCAAATTTTAAAGCCGTGCTCAAAGCCATTCGTTCATAAACAGGAGAAAAATGAAATATTTCTTATTGATCTGTGAGGCAATGGCCGACGATGCTCTCGAGGAACTGGGAGGTCGAACGCCGCTTGAGGTTGCCAAGACCCCTTTTATGGATGAATTGGCGCAAAAGGGAAAGATAGGTCTTGGCGCTTTTTTGCCGCCGTCATTGCCGGCTGCGTCCGAAGTGTCCCTTTTTTCTTTTTTAGGTTTTGATCCAGTCGAGTTTTACACGGGACTTGCGCCGCTGGAGGCGTTGGCCATGGGCATCAGTCTCAATGACCTGGATGTCGTCTTTCGCTGTGATTTCGTCACTGTGGGGGATGAAATAATGGTGGATGAATGCGCCGGAAATATTTCGTCTGGCGAAGCCTTGACATTGCTTAAGGGCTTGAAAGAAAAAATCGAAAACCCACATCGCAAGCTTTATCATCAAAAAGATTTCAAAAATATTCTACTGTATTTGCATGCGGACAACGCAGCGGATTTGGATGAGACAGAGTGCTCGCCTGCCTCGGCGATTGTTGGCCAAAAAATAGCCGCTTGGCTGCCCAAAGGCAAAGCGCAGCGGGAACTTTCGGATCTGATGAACGCCAGCAAAGCGGTTTTGGAAAACCATGAGATCAACCGGGTCCGCATCGATCTAAAAGAAAATCCGGCCAGCCAGTGTTGGCTGTGGGGACAGGGGCGAAAACCAAAAATGCCTTCGTTTAAACAGCGCTATGGAATCGAGGGGGGTTATTTCTCCGTCGTAAATTTTGCCAGGGGGTTGTGCGAGGCCGTTGGACTTACCGCTTATGGCGATTTTACTTCTTTGGGCTCAAAGCCCTTCAATTTATTTTATAAAGGCGCGCCGAGCGCTGGGTTCAAGCCAAAAGAGTTAAAGGACAAGATAAAGCACATCGAAGAATTTGACGCCCAAATCGTGGGACCCGTGTTCAAGAAATTAGCGGCTTCCAGTCGTCCTTGGCGGCTGGCTGTGGCCACCCAGCGGATGCGGCAACATGCGCCGATTTTATTGCACGGAACGGGCGTGGAGGGCACGGGTGCGTCTTCATTCAATGAAAAAAATTGCGCGCAAAGCGGTGTTTTGTTCGATCCCGGCCATTTGTGGCTCGGTGATTTTTTAAAAAAATAACGCAAGGCAAAACAATGAGTTTGATCGTTCAAAAGTATGGTGGCTCCAGCGTGGCAAACCCGGAGCGCATTAAGAATGTGGCTGGCCGAATCGCCAAATATAAGAAAAAAAATTATTCACTGGTGGTGGTCGTCAGCGCGCTGGGCGATACGACGGATAATCTTTTGAGCCTTGCAGGTCAAATCACAAAAAACCCGTCTGGCCGGGAGTTGGACATGCTGATGTCCACGGGCGAGCAAATTTCCGTGGCACTTCTGGCGATGGCGCTGCATGACTTGGGTTGCAACGCGATTTCTTTTACCGGAGCGCAGGTCGGGATTCGCACCGATTCGTCCTACACGCAAGCGCGCATCATGAACATCAACACCACACGTCTTAGGCAAGAACTTAAAAAGAAAAAAGTGGTGATTGTGGCCGGTTTTCAGGGAATCGACACGCACCAGGAAATCACCACGCTCGGCCGTGGCGGAAGCGATCTGACGGCGGTGGCTTTGGCCAAGGCACTCAAAGCCGATGTTTGCGAAATTTACACGGATGTGGAAGGAATTTTTACCACCGACCCACGGCTGGTGGAAGAAGCGACCAAAATTGACCGAATCAGCTACGAGGAAATGCTGGAGCTGGCCTCTTCGGGGGCGCAGGTGATGCAGTCTCGTTCGATCGAGGTGGCTGGAAAATTTAATATTCCGATTCATGTGCGGTCGAGTTTTTCACAGAAAGAAGGAACTTGGATAGTCCAGGAGGATGCTTCAATGGAAAATGTTTTGATTCGGGGAGTTTCAAGCAACAAAGACGAGGCAAAGCTGACGGTGAGCGGTGTCCCCAATCGACCGGGCGTGGCCGCGCCGATTTTTAAAACACTCGCAGATCATAGGATCAATGTGGATATGATCATCCAGGACATCGGCGAGTCGGCAAATACGGATATTTCGTTTACGGTGCCGAAAAATGAGGCGAACAATGCGGTTCGCGCAATCCAGAAAATTTCCAAAAAAATTGGCATCGGAAAAATTTCAATGGATTTGAATTTGTCCAAAGTGTCCGTCGTGGGGATCGGCATGAGAAGCCACGCCGGCGTGGCAGCGGCTATGTTCGATGTGCTGGGCAAAAATGGCATCAACATCGAAATGATATCGACTAGCGAAATCAAAATTTCCTGCGTGGTCAAACGCAAAGACATGGAGAAGGCCGTGCAATTGTTGCATCGTAAATTTAATCTCGGAAAACGAAAGAAAAAATGACCTCCAAGAAAATTCAAGTTTATGACACGACGCTCAGGGATGGCTCTCAGGGTGAGGGTATTTCTTATTCTGTCCAGGACAAACTTCTGATCGCCAAGAAAATCGACGAAATGGGTTTTGATTTCATCGAGGGCGGCTGGCCGGGCGCCAACCCCAAAGATATTTCCTTTTTTGAGGAAGCCAAAAAATTAAAGCTCAAGCATGCCAAGCTTGTGGCGTTCGGATCCACTCGAAAAGCCAATTCCGACGCTTCGGAAGACAATAATTTGCGCGGGCTTATCGAAGCGGGTACGTCTACGATCACCCTTTTCGGCAAAAGCTGGGATTTTCACGTGACGGAGGTTTTCAAGACCTCTTTGGATGAAAACCTTCGCATGATCGAAGATTCGGTGAAATATCTCAAGACCAAAAACAAAGAGGTGATTTATGATGGAGAACATTTTTTCGACGGATATACGCACAATCCAAAATATGCGCTGAAAACATTGCAGACGGCTTTGCGGGCGGGAGCCTCGACCCTCGTGTTGTGCGACACCAACGGGGGTAGTCTCCCTTCGGCGATCCTGAAAATCACTCAGGAAGTGAAGAATGCCTTGAAGTGCCCGCTCGGCATCCACACGCACAATGACGCCGGGCTTGGCGTTGCCAATGCTCTGGCGGCGGTGATGGGCGGGGCCCTTCAGGTGCAGGGCACCGTCAACGGCATCGGCGAGCGCTGCGGCAATTGTGATTTGATTTCCGTGATCGCCAATTTACAAATCAAGCTCGGTTTTCATTGCCTGCCGGACTCGTGTTTAAAAGAGCTTACCGAGTTTTCCCGCTTCGTGAACGATGTGAGCAACATGGTGCCCGCCAAAAACCAACCGTATGTCGGTCAAAGCGCATTTGCCCACAAAGGCGGCGTGCACATCGATGCGGTCAAAAAAAATCCCATGACCTATGAACATATTGATCCCGCCCAAGTCGGCAATCACCGCCGGCATTTGGTTTCCGAGGTGGGGGGCAGCATGAACATAGCGCTGAAAGCCCAGGAATTGAACATCGATTTAAAAAAAGATTCTCCGGAAACTAAAAAAATTCTGGAAGAAGTCAAAAAGCTAGAAAATGAAGGGTATCAATTCGAGTCTGCCGAAGCCAGCTTCGAGCTGTTGGTGCATAAAATGACCGGCAAACGGAAAGAATTTTTCAGCGTGAAAAACGCGGAAATCAAAAACGAACGGATTGGGGACCAAAGCGCAGAAGTGACGGCCATCGTGACGTTGACGGTAGGAAAAGACGACAAGACAGTCAAAAAAAGCGGCGACGGACCCGTGGATGCGTTGGGCAAAGCCTTTAGCGAGGCGCTGGCCGCTTTTTATCCTGCCGCCAAGGAAGTGCAGCTGGATGACTACAAGGTACGCATCGTTAATTCCAAGGCGGGCACCGCCGCCAAGGTGCGCGTGACCATAGAATTTCATGACAAAAAAAATATTTGGACTACCGTGGGGGTGTCCACCAACATCATCGAAGCCAGTTGGAAGGCTCTGGTGGACGCCTATGAATTCAAGTTGATGAAAGAAAAGCGTGGATAAAAAGCCGCAGGAAATTCCCGAACTTTCCAAAGTGTACGACCCAAAACAGGTCGAGAAAAAGTGGTATCAATATTGGATGAAAAAAGGCTATTTCAAAGCCTCCGCCAAATCCAAGAAAAAACCGTACACGATCGTAATTCCTCCGCCGAACGTCACGGGCATCCTTCACATGGGCCATGCGCTAAACAACACGTTGCAGGACATTCTGGTGCGTTACAAGCGCATGTCGGGTTTCCAGGCGCTATGGATTCCGGGAACCGACCATGCGGGCATTGCCACGCAAAACGTCGTTGAAAAATCTTTGCGCGAAGAAGGCAGTACCCGTCAACTGCTTGGACGCGAAAAATTCCTCGAGCGCGTGTGGAAGTGGCGCGAGAAATATGGCAACACCATCATTCGCCAGCTTCACCGGCTGGGCTGTTCCTGCGACTGGGAACGCACACGCTTTACGATGGATGACGGCCTATCCCGCGCGGTGCGCGAAGTATTCGTCCGTCTTTATGAAAAAGGTCTTATTTATCGAGGCAAATACATTATTAATTGGTGCCCACGCTGCCAAACGGCTTTGTCTGACGAAGAAGTGCAGCACAAAGACGTCACCGGGCACCTTTATTTTATTAAGTATGCCATCGAAGGGACCGAGCAGTATGTGACAATCGCCACGACGCGTCCAGAAACCATGCTCGGCGACACGGCGATAGGCTTTAATCCCAAAGACGAGCGTTATCGCCATTTGTCTGGAAAAAGCGCTGTCCTGCCTCTGCTCAATCGGCGCCTTCGCATCATCCAAGACCCGGCCATTGATATGGAATTTGGAAGCGGAGCGCTTAAAATAACGCCGGCACACGATCCGGTAGATTTTCTTCTGGCAGCCAAGCACGGATTGGAAAGCATCAACATCCTGAATCCGGACGGAACACTCAACCAGGCGGCCGGGCCGTTTGAGGGCATGGATCGTTTTGAAGCTCGCAAAAAAATCATCGCGGAACTTGAAGACCGACGGCTTTTGTTGGAAACCAAAGAACACGCGCACGCGGTAGGGCATTGCTATCGATGTCAAACGATGGTCGAGCCGTATCTTTCGCCCCAGTGGTTTGTGCGGATGAAACCGCTGGCTCAAAAAGCGATAGCGGCCGTGCGCGAAGGAAAAACAAATTTTACCCCCAAACGCTGGACGAAAGTGTATCTGGAATGGATGACCCATATCAAGGATTGGTGCGTGTCCCGGCAGATTTGGTGGGGACACCGGATTCCAGTTTGGTATTGCGCCGTGTGCCGTTCAAAAGAAATGGTGTCCGATAGCGCGCCGGACAAAATTTACCGTGAACCGGGTATGATCGTTTCAAGACAGACACCTAAGGCCTGCCCGGTCTGCCATAATGTGGATTTGTTGCAGGACCCCGACGTGCTTGATACCTGGTTTTCTTCCTGGCTTTGGCCGTTTTCAACGTTGGGCTGGCCGGATAAAAATCAGGATCTGGAATATTTTTACCCTACCGCCTGTTTGGTCACCGGCTATGAAATTATTTTCTTTTGGGTGGCGCGCATGATCATGTCGGGCATCGAGTTTATGGGCAAAGAGCCTTTCAAGCATGTTTATATCCACGGCATTGTGCGCGATGAAACCGGCGCCAAGATGTCCAAATCGCTGGGTAACGCGGTCGACCCGATCGCAGTGATCGATGAATTCGGAGCCGACGCGCTTCGTTTTGCGATTATTTCCATCACGGCGGAGGGACAGGACGTTTATTGCTCTAAAGAAAAATTTGAAGTCGGAAGAAATTTTGCGAATAAAATCTGGAACGCCTCGCGTTTTGTTGCCATGAACCGCGCACGGCCTTGGCAAAAAATCAAGACGCCCAAACCCGCTGACTTAAGCGCTGCCGACCGTTGGATTTTGAGCCGCTTGCATCAAACCATCGCCAAAATCACCGATTGCCTGGAAAAAATGCGTTTTAACGAGGCTTCAAGTGTTTTGTATGATTTTGTATGGCATCAATTTTGTGACTGGTATTTGGAAATTGCAAAACCCAATATTCGGTCCGCCGGCACGCGCTGGGTGCTCGATACGGTGCTGCAGGACGCGCTCAAACTTTTACATCCCTTCATGCCGTTTTTGACCGAAGAGATTTGGCAATCGATGCCGCATGAGGGTGAGTCCCTCATGATCAGCGCATGGCCACGAGTTGAGAAAAAAAGAATCAATCGACAGATTGAGTCCGAAATGGATATTGTGATCGGAGAAATTCAGGCGATTCGCAATGTGCGTTCTGCCTGGCAGATCAATCCCAAAGAGTTGGTGACCGTCGCGGTCAAGGCTTCACGAGACAAGGAGCTCAAGATTTTAAAAAATCATTCAACGACTATCGTGCAGATGGCCAAAATTTCGTCGCTTCAGCTCGGTAAAAACGTGACCCGGCCCAAGGAGTCCGCCGTTGCCAATATCGGCCGCGTCGAAACGTACGTGGTGCTTTCGGGACTTGTCGATATTCAAGTCGAGCGGCAGCGCATCGAATCGGCTCTCGGTGACGTGGAAAAAATGATACGGGGTCTTGAGGGGCGCCTCGCCAATGAGGATTTTCTAAAAAAAGCTCCGAAAGAAATCGTGGAAAAAGAACGCAAAAAAGCCGAAGAACTTGAAAACCGGCGTCAGAGACTCAAAGAAAATTTACGCACGCTAAGCGAATAGCCTCTAATGCTGAAAGCCGACGTCATCGATCTCATCGTGAAACTTGCCTTGAGAGAAGATGTCGGACGGGGCGACATCACTACTTCCGGGGTGATCGGCTCCGCGCGGCATATTCGCGCTGATTTAGAGGCGCGTGAAAACGGTATTTTGTGCGGCATTGAAATCGCCGAACGAGTTTTTCGGCGCGTGGACGAAAATCTTCGCTTCCTGCCTGTGGCCAAGGACGGCGAGGTCATCGAAAAAGACCGTGAAATCGCCTACATCGATGGCAATGCCTGCTCGATTTTAGTCGCCGAGCGCACCGCGCTTAATTTTTTAGGGCATCTTTCCGGCATTGCCACGCTGACCCGCCAGTACGTGGATAAAATCAAGGGCACGCGCACCCAAATTTTTGACACGCGAAAAACCACGCCCAACCTTCGTATTCTCGAAAAATACGCTGTGGCCACCGGCGGTGGCGTTAACCACCGAATGGGATTGTATGATCAGGTGCTGATCAAAGACAATCATCTGCGTATTTTAAAAGACGAGCCTATTGCCGCCATCGTGGCCGGCGTCAAAAAAACGGTTTTAAAAAATACAGTGGTCGGTCTCGAAGTTAAAAATCTTAAAGAATTCGCCGCCGCTTTAAAAAGCAAGGCCGATTACGTGTTGCTGGACAATATGGCGCCTGACCTAGTCAAAGAGGCTGTGGCCATGCGACAAAAAACCGGGTCAAAAGTGCTGTTGGAAGTCTCTGGCAACGTGACTCTGGAGACGGTGCGCAGTTATGCGGAAACTGGAGTGGAACGTATTTCGGTTGGCGCTCTCACACATAGCGCGATGTGGCTAGATATCTCATTGGATATTGTGGGATGAAATTTAAGATACAATCTCTTTTAGAGCCCAAGGGGGATCAGCCTCAGGCGATTGCAAAGCTTGTGCAAGGATTTCGCAAGGGGGAAAAATACCAAACACTTTTGGGCGTAACCGGTAGTGGCAAGACGTTCACGATGGCCCATGTTGTCGAACAGCTCTCCGTGCCCACCTTGGTTCTGTCTCCCAATAAGACGTTGGCGGCCCAGCTTTACAGTGAATTCAAGGAACTTTTCCCCAACAATGCCGTAGAATATTTCGTGAGTTATTCCGACTATTACCAGCCCGAAGCTTACGTGCCGCAAACCGACACGTACATAGAAAAAGATTCGGCTATCAATGAAGACATTGACCGGCTGAGGCTTCGTGCCACAAGCTCTTTGCTTTCGCGGCGCGATTGCCTTGTGGTTGCCTCGGTGTCGGCAATTTATAATTTAGGCTCTCCCGAGGAATATTCGGAAATGCTCGTTTTTTTAAAAGTGGGTCAACGACTGCCTCGTGAAGAGCTTTTAAAAAGTCTGGTCGATATTCATTACCGGCGAAACGACGTGGATTTCCAGCGGGGTCATTTTCGCGCGCGAGGGGACGTGGTCGAGATTTTTTTGGCGTATGAAGAGACCGCGTTTCGCGTGGAATACCAGTGGGATGAAATCAAGAAAATCAGCCGGATAGACCCATTGACAGGCAATTTTCTGCACACCCTTGAGTCCGGCGCGGTTTATCCGGCCAAACATTTCGTGACGACGCAGCCACGTTTGGAAGCGGCGTTGGTGGAAATCGAAAAGGAATTGAACCAACGGTTGATCGACCTGCGATCCGCCAACAAGCTGGTGGAGTCCCAACGCCTGGAGCAACGAACGCGTTATGACATGGAAATGATGCGAGAGCTGGGGTTTTGCTCGGGAATTGAAAATTATTCACGAATCATCACGGGACGGCCTGTGGGCTCAAAGCCTTTTTGTCTGATCGATTATTTTCCAAAGGATTTTTTGACGTTGATCGACGAGTCCCACATCGCACTTCCACAAATCCGCGGCATGTATTTTGGAGACCGCGCTAGAAAGCAGACGCTGGTGGATTACGGTTTTCGTCTTCCTTCGGCGTTGGACAACCGGCCGCTTCGTTACGAGGAATTTGAAAGCGTGACGCAAAAAACACTTTTTGTTTCCGCCACCCCGGCTATTTTTGAAATCCAGAAGTCTTCGCGGATTGTCGAGCAGCTCATCCGGCCCACGGGACTCTTGGATCCCTCGATAGAAGTGCGCGGCTCGAAAGGACAGATCGATGACCTTGTGGAGGAAATCACCCAGCGCACCCAAAAAAAAGAGCGCGTCATTGTGACAACACTGACCAAACAGATGGCAGAAGACTTGGCGGCCTATCTTAAAAATGCCGGCGTGAAGGTGCAGTACATTCATTCGGAAGTGGATGCGATCCAGCGAGTCGAGATTTTAAGGGATTTGCGTCTTGCCAAATTTGATTGCCTGGTGGGCATCAACCTTTTGCGCGAAGGAATCGATCTGCCGGAAGTTTCGCTGGTGGCGGTGCTGGACGCGGACAAGGAAGGTTTTTTGAGGAGCGAAACTTCGCTCACCCAAGTTGCCGGTCGCGCGGCACGTCACATCAACGGCCATGTTATTTTTTACGCGGACAAAGTGACCGGGGCGATGAGCAAGGTGATTCATGAGACAACGCGTCGGCGTAAACTACAGATGGAGTATAATCAGAAAAACGGCATTACGCCCACCTCGATACAGAAAGAAATCCGGGAAGGCATTGAGGCCATTAAAAAGGCCCGTGAAATTGTTCAGCAAGTTTCGGGGGTGAGCGGGGAAATGGGCGACGCGCTTGAGGTGATCAGCGATCTCGAGCGCGAAATGGAAGAAGCCGCAAAAAATATGCATTTTGAGCGCGCCATCGAGCTGCGGGACCAGATCAAAAAAATCCAAAACAAGTTGGAAAAAGAAAAAATACCACAAGCAAAATCGCCGCACGCAAAAGTAGGAAAAATAAAAAAATTCTAATTTACTCGCCCACCGGCACGCCCCTACTCCTAAGTAACTAATTCACTCAAGTCACGTTGGCAAGATACTTTTTTCTTTAAAGGAAGACATTTAAAAGCACGTAGGGCGAATGCCGTAGCTTGCGGAGGGGAGGCATAATTGGAATGGTTACTAACAATACCCACTTGCATACTCATGTCTTCCTTTAAAGAAAAAAGCATCTCGCCAACTAGATGTGTTAAAGCAGTTAAAG
>CAZVNB010000044.1:0-14377 GCA_964628355.1 uncultured Planctomycetia bacterium
TAGACTGGGTTAATTGGTTGCTTGAATCATAGCTGAAGCTTGTAACGGCTTTTGTGAGGTTATCGGTACTTTGCAAGGCTCTGGCCTGGCCGTCTAAGCCGATTTCATAAGTGGTCGTGGATAGTAAAACACCGTTGCGGATTGTCTCGGACAGGGTGCGTTGGTTGTTGCTATCGTAGGCGAATGTCGTGACGGTGCCGGTGAATTGATCGATGGACGTTTTTTGCCGGGCTTGGCCGTCAACTCCGATTTCATAAACGGTGGTTTGAAGGCGTTTGCCGTCGACATTGGAGGTGATGGACTGCGAAAGCTGATTGTTCTGATCATAGATAAAGCTTGTGGTGTTACCGGTCAGCTCATCTTTTTGGCTCAAAGCCCTTGCCTGGCCGTCTAGGCCGATTTCATAAGTGGTGGAAGATAAAGGCTGCCCAGAGGAGTTATTGGTTAAAGACTTGGTGATTTGGTTATTTGAATCATAACTAAAGTCTGTGACACTTCCTGTAAGCTTATCAATACTTTGCAAGGCTCTTGCTTGTCCGTCCACACCGAGTTGATAATGGGTGGTTTGAAGCTCAGTGCCTTGTGAGCTTGTGGTTATAGAGTCGGTGCGTTGGTTGGTATTGGCGTCATAGCTAAAGCTTGTGGTGTTGCCGCTGAGTTCGTCTTTTTGGCTTAACAGCCTTCCTGTGCCGTCGACTCCAATCTCGTAAGCGGAGCTTTGAAGCAGTGTGCCATTGGCATTTTGTATCAGAGATTGTTTGAGCTGATTATTCTCATCATAAGCAAAGCTTGTAACGTTGTGAGTCAGTTCATCTATCTGAGTCAAAGCTCGTCCTGTGCCGTCTAAGCCGATTTCATAGTTGGTGGTGGACAGTAGCATGCCCTGGCCGCTTGTTGTCTGGGACTGTTTAATCTGGTTATATCCGTCATAACCAAAGGTTGTGACGTTTTTGGTTAGGGCGTCGGTTGTCTGGTAGGCTCTTGCCTGGCCGTCTAGGCCGATTTCATAAGTGGTGGTGGATAGTAAAGTGTTGTTGTTCTTTGTCACAGATCGGGCGCGCTGGTTATTTCGGTCGTATGCAAAAGTAGTGACATTTTTGCTTAAAGCGTCAACTTGAGTGGCAGATCTTGCCTCTCCGTCTACGCCCTGTTCATAGGTGGTGGTGGACAGTAACACGCCTGTGCTGTTTTTCATGACCGACTCAGTCAAGATGCCGGTTGTGGCGCTATAAACGTAGTCCGTGACGTTGCCGATCAAATGATCAATGTTTTGTTTGGCACGGCCAATGCCTCCGATACCGATTTCATAGACGGTCGTGGATAAAAGTTTGCCGGCTCGGTTTGTAGTCACAGACTGTGTGGGTTGGCTGGTGTTTGGATCATAACTGAAGGTGGTGGTAGTGCCGGTGGTGTTGTCTATCGTGTAATCGGCAATCGCGCGGCCGCTAATACTTCTTTTATAGTAAGTTACGCTCAAGATTGTTCCAACAGCAAGACTTCGGGTGGTGCCGTCGTTGGCTAGGAAAGGAGTGGTTTTGGTAGTTGAGAGGTTGCTTTGATTGGGCAATTGATCTTGAGGACTTAAAAAATAACTTGTCTTAAGCCCGGTAGCCGGGTCAATGGTAGCGCCAAACTGCGCGCTGGCAAAAAGACCGTTTCCGATGGCGACTAACGTGTTAGGATCGGCTTTGAAGTTACTGGGCACGTCCGCTTGAGTTGACTGAGCCTCGCCTGTCCCCCATTTGACCACGTCTCCCTGGGCGTTAAATAAAATGGGCACCACACGGGTGTGCAAAGCAACTTGTGCAGTGGGAATTTTGTAAAATAATGCCGGGTCTGTCAGATTTATACGCGTGGCGTCCGTGAGATTTAAAGCTGTCAAAAAGGTGTCGTTTTTGGACAAAGCCACATTATTTTGAGCAGCCGATGTCTGAATCGAGTTTAAGTCTTTGGCAAAAAGGTCGACAGAAGTGGAGCTACTCATGCAGCCATTTTTATTTCCGGTTGTCTCGGTGCGGTTTAAAGAACTGCGCTGATCGGATGTGAGGTTTAATGTCAACTGAAATAATTGGTCTTGAGTAAAGCTTGAACCAAAAGCGGCGGCAGAAGTTTTTAATTTATTAAAGTCGGCGCCAAAGTTTGTGGCATTCAAAAGATTTTTACGCGTGGTGTCCGTGAGATTTAAGGCCGTTAAAAACGAGTCTTTCTTAGATAAAGTCATCCCGTTTTGAGTGGCAAGGCTTTCCAAGGCGCTTAAGTCGCTGGCAACGCTGCTCGTCACGGTGTTCGTCGCACAGCCCTGGCGGACTTGAGAGCTTTGGACGTGATTTAAGTTGTTGCGCTGAGCACTGCTGAGATTTAAGGCCAGGACGGATACTTCAGAGGCGGTAAGTTTAAGTCCAAAAGACTCGGCAGCGCTTTTAAGTTGATTTGAGTCTTTGTCAAACTGAGCTTTATCGCCAAGATTTTTAAGGGTGTTGTCTGTGAGACTTAAAGCCGCTAGAAAAACGTCGTTTTTGGACAAAGCGATTTGATTTTGGCTTACCAGAGTCTGGATCGAATTTAGATCATTGGTAAAAACTTCAGGTGTATGGTTTAAGTTGTTGCGCTGATCGGAGCTGAGACTAAGAGCCAGATCCAATATCTCGGAAGGAGTAAAGCTGACTTTAGAGGCCTGCACGGAGCTTTTAAGCTGATTTATGTCTTTTTCAAACTGCACGGAGTCTGCGAGATTTTTGCGTTTGGCTTCAGTAAGATCTAAAGCAAGATCGAATATTTTACTGGAAGTTAAATCAAACCCTGACGTGGAGCTTTTAAGCTGATTTATGTCTTTGTCGAGCTGGCTTGAGTTGGACAGGCTTTCAATGGCTGTGCTTGAAAGATCCAAAGCTTTCATAAAGATGTCGGCCTTTGACAAAGCCATATTGTTTTGGGTTGCGTGAGCTTGAAGGGAGTTTAAATCTTTGGAAAAAAGATCTACCGAGCTTGTCGTGCTTGCCCCCATGCAACCGTTATTGGCCTGAGCGGTCGGTGTGCGGGTTAAGGCGCTTCTCTGATCGGCGCTCAAGTTTAAAGCGATATTAAAGACTTCCTTAGCGCTAAAGTTTGCTCCAAACGAAGTAGAAGAGCTTTTTAATTTACTTAAGTCTGAGCCAAACTGGTTGGTATCCAAAAGATTTTTACGCGTGGCGGCCGTGAGATTTAAGGCTGTCAAAAAGATGTCATTTTTGGACAGCGTGTCGTTGTTTTGGGTGGCCAGGCTTTCAATGGAGTTCATGTCACTGACAAAAGCGTCAACGGTCACGGTGGTGGTCGCGCAACCCTGGGCAACTTGAGCACTTTGGGTGCGGGTTAAATTAGCTCTCTGGACGTCTGTCAGAGTTAGTGCCATATTGGATAATTCGTCTTGAGTGAAGCTGGCGCCAAAAGAAGTCATGGAGCTTTGCAATTTACTTAAATCTTTTCCGGGCTGTGTGGTGTTGTCAATAATGGTTGTGGAAACAGCCGCGCCCGCCGGAATAGACGTACTCGTCGAGGTAACTGCCGCTGTCGGAAAAGTCCCGGTAGTAGAAACACCATAACGTTCATCGATGATCGCCGTGAGCGTCTCATTGCCGGTGTTACCGGGTTGAATGCTTAGATAAAGTTTGTTAAGGTCCTGCTCGATGGCGTTGGAGCTCAGGCGAAATTCGTCGGCATAATTCCCCCAGAACGTGGACTGGTTTAAAAAAGCCTCGTATTCCAAATCTTTTACTGAACTAGTGTTCGTTTTACCACTCAAAGTCTGCATCATGTGCGTGCCTTCATGCACGAGGATGGCTGCCAGCGCTTCCGTAGAAATCGACGATACCACCGATGAATTCAGAACGATGGCGTTTCTGCTGCCGTCAAAGAAAGCCACTCCCTCTTCATGTCCCTGGAAATCAGCGGCTGTACCCCAAAGAATTTGAGCGCCGCCGTTGGTAATAGTCTCAGCGATATTGGCGAATGAGGAACTGGACACCAGCGCAAGCGCCGCGTTAACGCTTTGGTTGCCGCTGTCTAACGCTGTTTGTCCGGTGGACGAAAACAGAGTAGTGCCGCTCAAGTTATAAAAAAACTGATTCTGCGTTAAAGAAGGGTCCAGCAGCGCCGCATCCGTTGCTAACGGTTCAATAGGTTTAGCAGCGCCAGCAAGCGGGTCAGCCTCGAGTGAAAGCGGTGCCACTTGTATTGTTGATTCAATTATTGTTGATTCAATCGGCGGCTGAGAAATTTCAGAAGGTTGAGAAGCGGAGCTCGGTGAAAGCTGCGGTGTTAAAACGGTTTGAGTTTGAACGGGCCCCGCGCGCGGTGGATTGGCTGAAACAGTTTCTTGTTCAATCAGCGTATTGTCCGTCTTTGAAGAAATCAAACTCCCCGATTGATCGTAGAAATAAGTAGTTGTTTGTGTTTTGGTCAAATCTTGAAATGTTTTAATAGCTTCCGTTCCGTCGACATTCATAAAATAAGATTCTTTTGACAGGCTATTACCAGCCGCATTGCGCGTCACCGATCCAAGCAAATGACCCGTATCGGCGTTGTATTCAAAAGCCTTGATCGTATTAGTCAGCTCATCTTTTTCGGCGCTGGCCAACGAATTTCCATCGGGACCTCTAAAATAGGCGATCGTGCTGATCAGTTGACCTATCGATACCTTCTGCTTCGTGCCGGCAGCAGAATCTAATGGCAGCTCTGCATCGGCCATCGCGCGGACTTCGCTCTTGATCAAACTACCGTCCTCATCATACGAATTCCGGGTGGCCAAAGACTTGAGCTCATCATTGCTCACATCCAAAACCGCTGTAGCGTCCGTGTTCATCTTGTAAGCATCGCGCTGCAATTTTAAACCATCGGCATTTGTTTTCACCACTTCCGACAAAAGACCTGTTTGATTGTCGTAATTGCTCTTGTCCGTGACTCCGGTGAGCAAATTTAGCTCTTGCTCAAGCTGCGCCTGCCCATCCATTCCGCGCTCATAACGGCTGGTACTGATTGTCTGGCCCGCTGTCACGATGCTAGGTTCACCAGTCATCTCGTTGGGGATCTCGTTGGCCACCAAGCTGACCGTCGCAACTTCCTTCAGCTGGCCGCTTCGCTTATCGTAATTAAAATTGTCCTGCAGCATTTTGAGAGGTTTTGTGCGCGTGGCTACTTCGGCCTGGCCATCTATTCCAATCGCATAGCGGCTATTCTCAATTTCCAGCCCCTGGTCGTTTGTGGTCGTGGAGCTTTCCAACAAACCAGTCGTCGCATGGTAAGCATAATTTGTTTTTAAATTCGTCAATGGTAGCACGGTTTGAACCACGCGCTGCGTGGCATCGGGCGCCTTTTCAAATTTATCGGACCTCACAGTCGTTCCCTTGGAGTTCACGACGCGGGACTCAAGCACAGCCCCGTTTTCATCACGAATATAATCCGTGACCATGTCATTGAGAGGATTGATTGTTTTGCTGATCTGGCCAGTGCCATCCGGACCGCGCTGGAAGACATTTTGCTGAATTTTTTTACCATCTTTATTGGACAATTCGGAGCTTTCCAACGTACCACCTTGTTCATTGTAAGAAAAGCTCTCTCGAGTGTCCTTGAGCTTGTCTTCGATCAACGACACTCGCTCCACATGATGGGGACCCAGATCAAAGTTTTCCACTTTAGTTTCAACGCCAGCCTCATTTTCCACTCGAATTTTCTCGAGATTTCCCCATCGAGAATACTGGTAGTTGGAAACCAACCCCGTTGTGAGCTCGGTCTTCTTTTGAGCGTGGTCGCGGCCATACACATCCTTGGTAAATTCCACTTTTTCCAGAACATCGCCGGCGGGGCCCTTTGTGACCGATTCTTTGGCAGAACCATCCAGAAGGCTATAAGAATACTTCACGGTCACATCGGTGAGGGTATTGGTGACGGTGTCCACCACGTCTTGTTTTTTAATATTTCGGGTAAACGACCGAGTTTCGATCACTTGGCCATCCGAATTTCTCTTCTCCGCTTTATCCAAAACTCCGTTGGCCTTGAATTGGTAGGTGACTTTGGTGTCATCCAACAAATTGTCAGACTGCACCACCTGATCTTTTTTGTCCCACACACGGCTGTAATGATCCACCTGAATCACCTTACCCTCCACGTTCTGCTCCTCGGAGCGATCGATGGAAGTATCCGGCCTATGGAAAAACTTGGTCACGTGACCATTGCTCATATTCACCGTGCTATCTACCACGGACACGTCTTTTTGCTTACTCTTCATCAGCACGAAACGGTCTATGCTTTCCAGTTCATTTTCGGTAAGAGCGCTCAAGGAATTTTTTCCGACGAAGGTCTCAAAAAGCTCCACGCTGTAATTTTTAATTTCGGTCAGATCCTTGTTGGAATTATAGGTATAGACAGAGACATTGGCAGGCTTGTGAGTGTCCTGCGTAAACTTCGAGGTCACATAAGCCGCATGGTTGGAATCGGCCTTACCCTCGTAAATACTCTCAGTGGTGATTTTGTCTTGGGTAAGCTTGCTCTTGTCGAAATTGCGGAAGCTGCCCTTTTCATCATTGCCCAAATCTTCGGCGCCATCCAGAAACCTTTTGACATCCAGTTGGGTCACATCGAACGTAGTAACCTTGCTGATGTTGCCGCCTTTATCGTATTCAAAAATATTCAGACTCGTTGCCCGCCCGCTTTCGTCTTTTGAGCCCAGCGTGTATTTTAATAAGCCCTCTTCGCCCTGTCCGCTACGGCCTTTGGGTTCATCCACCACCTGCAGCTCCGGACGAGCTTCGCGAACTTTTGCCGCAAACTTTGGATCAACGGATTGATTCAGCGTGAGTTGATCTTCTTTCATCTTTATCATGTCTTCATGTTTTTCTTGCTGCTTCAAGATATAAGAAGGCAGGAAAGAAGAAGACTGCTTTTCCTGGTTTTTTTTCAGCGAACTATAATCCACAGCCCATGCCGCGTCGCGGAGCAAAAACGTTCCCAGCACCAGAATGGCGACAACCTTGATTTGATACGAGAAACGGCTTTTGAAAGGTTTTTCCTCGCGGCATAAACTTTTATTTTCCATCGGGGTGGTCTCCCAGGCTAAAAGTTAAGTAATAGAATTTTAAATTCTTTTTAAAAGATTTGTCATATCGACCCAAAAAAAACATTCCTGTTCCCAGAAATTTTTTATTCATAAATCCTTTTAATCTTACTTTCGTATTTAAGAACAACCTATCCGTTTCAATCTCTTAATCGAAATATACCATCAGTTTTTACAGATTACAAGTGGCCCTCATCAATAATATCTGAATATTTATTTGTCTAATTTCTACCTCATAAAACCAGAATTCCCCTTCTAAAAACCCTTATAAATAATTGCCGCGAACATAGAATATTGCTATAATGCCGATATGTCTATCTTCGACAAGGAGCGACGTCAATTCTTTCGTCATCCCATCAGCGTACCGATCAAACTGCGTGTGGCGACACACGAGCGGATATTTGATTCCAGTTCTTCAGATATTTCCCTGGGCGGGCTCAATTTTACCTGGCCCAGAAAATTGTCCAAAGGCACAGTGATTGATATCACGATTCCCGTGAAAGAAAAACTTTTTGACGTCAAAGCAAAGGTCGTTTATTCCAAAGAGGACAAAAAAACAGCTCGCTTTCACACAGGCGTTTCTTTCACTGACTTTCCCAGCGCGTTCAAAGCAAGACTGGCGGAAGAGGTGTTGCAGATTTTAGAATTCCGGAAAAGTTTGTCACGCAAACTCGGCTATGAAATCACGGAGGAAGACGCTGCCAAAAAATGGGTCAGTGAGTTTGCCGGCCGCTTCCCTTCGCTTGATTGATTAAAATTTTCCACTCCACAAAATCCATTTACGCGCCGTATCCACCCGCGTTCCGTTGAAATCAAGGATAGCGGCTGGCAATCGCGACTTATCCGGCGGCGCTCAACTTGACAATGGCATCGATGTAATCGCGGTCATTGGCATGGATGTCCTGGAAACTAGCCCCCACGTCCTGAATAACGCCTTCGCGTGCGCCGGCCAAACGTCGCACACGCCCCATGCATTCCACCACTCGATCAGGAAAATCGATTTTGAAGTACAGTAGGGAGCCTATTTTGACCGGTTTATCGAAAGTAAAAAGGACGCCGCTGACGCTGATGTTATGAATGGTCACGTAACTCCAGCGAAGCGGTTGTTCCCCGAAAACGGCAGCCCGCAAAATAAGGTGTTTTCGGATTCTAAGTGATAAGCGTTTTTCTTCCTGTCCCGGTTTATCCAACTTTTTTCAAGATCTTTTGGTAGGCAATTTTTCCGTTACCGTTCAAATAGCTGAGTGTCGCGTTGCTTTTTTTCGGTAAGTGACCTCTCTCCGAGGGTGGAATCTTGGCTAAGATTTCCGGTGGAACGTCGCTAAGCACGTAGGCGCAAACAGCTAGCTCCGTGTGGGCTCGACTGTGCCAAGTCAACGTTAGAACACCTTTCTCATTCAAGCTGTAATCAATTTCAGCCGGCTGCTTTTGAAACTTATCCAACCAATCTTTGGTGAAAGGTTTTTCTGAAGCCATGAACTTCATGCTTGAGTCTTTGTTGAACACGAACTTCTGATATGGAAAAAATACAGGGTCTTGTTTGTCGTGAATGGGCTTCACTGATACCATCTCCCAGATTCCTATCAGGTCCTGCTTGGCACAAGCGCGGCTGGCTTTTTGCGTTTCAGCAAAAGTCGCCGATACATGGATCGTCGATAAAATAAAAAACAACGCCATCGTTCTTCCAAAATTCATACTTCTCCCATCCTTTTTTACGGTGTCATCATCATGCCGCTTCGTGGCTGGCGACGACTATTGACTGATTGTCTCCATAGATCAACAAGTTGCTTCAAGTGTTGGGCCATCAATGGTTTTTTCCTCGGGTCGCGTAAAATATACGCGGGATGGTAGAGCGCCATCAGATCTATTCCCGGATAGGCTGCATCTTGAAAAGGCTGGCCGACTTGTTCTGCCATTGAAAATTTTTTTTTCTCGGGGAACATATGCTTCAGCGCCGTCGCCCCCAAAAGAACGATCCAGCGAGGATGCACAAGATCGATCTGTTTTTTTAAAAAAAGCCTGCACATCTGGACCTCTTTAGGCAGCGGCGCCCGATTGGCAGGTGGCCGGCATTTCACGACATTTATGATTAAAGCGTCGAGGTTGGTATCAAAACCGATTTCTTTGAACATGTCATCCAGCAGTCGCCCCGAACGCCCCACAAACGCCTTTGCCTGCAAATCTTCGTTCTCTCCTGGAGCCTCACCGACCAAAAGCATTCCAGCCATCGGATTGCCCCGATCCACTACAATGTGCGTCCGATGCTCCGACAAAGCGCAACGCGTACAACCAGAATCGGCAAGCGCTGCTTTAAATTCCGCATAGCTTTCGGCGCTTAAAATATTGTTTTGTGTGCTCACCTGCTGACCCTTCACTAAAATTTTCCAGTTTGTCCTTAATGTAGAGAATACCAAGACAAGGGTTGCCATGCCAGAAAAAATTTGAAATTTAGGAGAGAGCTAAAGCGTGCGCAGACGTGCCCAGTAGACTTTACCCGTCAGATGACGCCGGAGTTTTCTACGCACGATTCGCGTGGCGCGAAAAATCGGATTGAAATACACATAAGACAAAAGCGCTGAATTGCTGATCGTTCGAACAGAGGTGCTGGATTTCAAAAAATCCTCCTTTAGCTACTAACGGACTTCATAACAAAAATTACACGACGTTTTGCATGAAGTCAAGGAGTCTGGATTTTATCCTTTAAAATGGTCGCAGAAATATTCGATAAATTCCCTGTCCGTGTCCTGCAGCGCCTCAAAAACGATGCCCACGTTGATCAGTGGTTTTTGAAATCCAAGATCAAAGTGAACCACCCTTGCCTTGCAGTCAATAACACGCTCCAAAAAATGGATTTTGATCAAAAGCTGTTCTCCTTCCTCCACGCTCTGGTCCAGCGTAAAAAGAGCCCCTCCGGCGCTGAAATTATGCGTAGAAACCATGCTCCAAATTGGCGCGCCATTTTTTGGATCCGCAACCCCAACACGTATGACGAATTGGCGGCGGATTCGCTTGAATGCTCTTTTGTCCTCATGTGGGGTCGGTGCCATCATCGTTGGTCTCCTAACACAACCTTCTGTAACGCCGCGCAATTGGTAAGCACCCGGATGTCGAAGGGCGACGCCTGGCTATCGAATCCGGACCCACCTGGTATTCGCATCAGGATGTCAAATTTGCCTACGCCTGTTTTAGTTTTCCCTTAAACCAAGATTCGCTGATTTGGCCATTCTCAATAGTCGTCGTCGTGCCTTGGATCTCTTCACCCGTAACAGTTCCGACCCATTTCATTTTTCCGCCAGTTTCGTTTGAGGTGTCGGCTTCAAATTTAACCACGTCATTTTCGGTGTTGGCTGTATAGACGCCATCGCCGTAACCGAATGTGTTGCATAATGCGGATTTAAATTTTCCAGCGGCAAATACAAAATCATCCACCTGGGATTGCGCGTCGACCTTGACCTTGTCGCCTATTTGGCCGCTGAATATTTTTCCGTCCAGCACCCCAGCCGCAAACACCGGCCTAGCCAGAAATACGGTGCTTAATAATACGAATAAAGACATGAATAACAGATTGCTCTTCATTTTATCCCCTTTTTTTAGTTGTCCACGTATAAACACAGCACCGAGCTGCGCTTTGAACTTGCCTAAGGTTTTTATTTATTGCGAGTGGTCATCGCATGTTCAACCGACGAGCTGGCGCCCTGGATGTCTCGGCCAATACCCTTGACCGTCTCGCAACCACATAAAAATATCATAGCCAACCCTGCTAAAAATAACATCCTTATCTTCATTGGCTCAACCCTCACCCTCCCTTTTGGCTACAAAACTCACACAGCCGTCTGAATCAATGTCGATTTCCACTTCGATTGGACGACAGCATATTTCGCAATCGGTGACAAAAAATTGACGGCTACCACCGGTTTGGTCAATCCGTATCGAAACTATCGTAGCACAGTATGGACAGTTAAATTCCTGATCGCTCTCTAAAATGACCGGAGATCCCCCCACGGGTCATCATTATATCAAAAACTACGCTTTTTTCCCTACCCAAAAAGAACCAACATGTTATGGGAGAAATTTGGAGCGCCTTACCAACTCAAACATGCTCAAATAGGCCTATTGAGTTACTTGTATTCATCGTATAGACTTACTACTATGTAAACATTTTTACGGTTTACTGGGGAGAGCGAAATGCCGGCCAATGAGCGTCGCGCGGCACGTATTCTGGTAATCGATGACGATTCGGAAATGCTTGGTTTTCTTTCAGAGCAGCTATCCAACCGGGGATTCTTCGTGCATTCCGCGTCCAGTGCAGGAGAAGCACTGGAAACAACCAGAGAATACCGCCTAGATCTATTGATTTGCGATCTTAAAATGCCGCTGATCGATGGGATTGGTTGCATGGAAGCCTTCCACCGCATCGATCCGTCGCTGCAAGTCATTCTGATCAGCGGTGAAGGCACCATCGACAAAGCCATCAGCGCTATAAAAAAAGGCGCCTTCGATTTCCTGCAAAAACCTCTGATAATGGAAAAACTTCTATACTGCATCGAAAAAGCTTTGCTCAAAAAACAACTCGAAGCTGCCATGCAGGCCTATGGGCAAACGCGTCATCTGCTCGAGACCAGCCGTTCGGATGAAATATTTAAATCCACCGCGCCTCTTCTGGCTCAATATGTTTCTGCGGACCAGTGCGCGGTGTTTCTCGTCGATGAAAAAGGTTTGTGGCAGCCTGTTTCTGTGCTGGGCATGGAAAATCGGGAAGCGCTGCAAAAAACAGGCCATTTCGTAAAAGATTTTTGCGCCGCGAAGAACTGGCAAACCGTCCCTGCCCTGCTTGACAGCAGCGATGGCGAAGTCCATTCTTCGATCATCGTCCCGCTCATCCGCCAGGAATGCCTCCTGGGTGCGTTGTGTTTAAATCGGACCGTGCGAAAGGAAAATTTTACGCCTTCCGATTTGCGGGAAGCCGTCATTTTTGTCATTCAAATGACCCAGGCAACTGAAAGTTTAAGAATGGAAAAAGCGCTCCACGAAAAAATGGCCGAGCTTGGGCATGCTTATGAAACATTGGAAACATCCAAAGATGTGTTGAATCAGAAAGAAAAGCTTGCTCAACTTGGCAATATGATCGCAACTATTGCCCACGAGATCAGCAACCCTTTAACGGCAATTCTCGGCTATGCCGATCTTATTCTCAGATCCGGGCCCATCGATCCCGAGGTCAGGGATCATTTGGGCATTGTTTACAGCGAAGCGGAACGATGCAAAACCATGTTGCAGGAGGTATTGATGTATTCGCATCACCGCAAACCCCGTCTTTTCGGTACGCGAATACGCCAAATCGTGGAAGACGTTCTGCATGTCATGCGCCCGGAATTTATTCGGCTGTGTGTAAAGGTTTCCGTCGAGGGAGCAGCCGCTGACGCTGAAGTTTTGGCGGACGCAAATCTCCTTAAACAAGTTTTTCTGAATTTAATCAAAAACGCCTTACAAGCCATGGGCGGCCAAAGAGAGAAAAAACTTGAAATTAATATCACCTGTCCGGATGACTTCGTCGTCGTCGCCATTCGCGACCACGGCCCCGGAATCCCTTTGGATGTGTTAAAAAAAATATTTGATCCTTATTTTACCACCAAGCGCTCGGCAGAAGGAACGGGGTTGGGGCTCAGTATCGCCTCGGAGATTATGCACGAACACTCCGGCCGCCTCACGGCTCACAATGCCTCTAATGGCGGGGCAGTGTTCTGCGTCGAACTTCCAAATACCGGCTACCGACAAAAGCAATCCCTAGGCCACGCGGCTTGATTAAACTCTTACCGTCCGGATAATTCAAAATCGAAAAAAAACGCCCAGTCTTGTAGACCGGGCGTTCTTCCTCAATTAATATGATGCTGGCGACGTCCTACTCTCCCGGCGAGTTGCCCCGCAAGTACCATCGGCGCTGGAAGGCTTAACGGCCGTATTCGGAATGGGAACGGGTGTTGCCCCTCCGCTATCATCACCAGCAAGCTTGTTTTTGTTCTAAGACAATTTCATAAGGAAAAACTGATTTATTCTACAACTTAATATTGTAGGTCAAGCCGCACGACCTATTAGTACCAGTGAGCTCAAGACATTACTGTCCTTACACGTCTGGCCTATCAACCACGTGATCTACATGGGGTCTTTAGGAGGGATGAACCCTCGGGAAATCTTATCTCAGGGGGGGCTTGGCACTTAGATGCTTTCAGTGCTTATCCTTTCGCGACATAGCTAACCGGCTACCGCACTTGGCAGCACGGCCGGAACACCAGAGGTCACTCATTCCCGGTCCTCTCGTACTAGGGAATGCTCCCTTCAAATTTCCTGCGCCCGCAGCAGATAGAGACCGAACTGTCTCACGCAGGGTATTTCCACCATTGCTGGCGGCATGGACTATATCTTCACCCTTCTCGTAAACTTATGGAGGGAGGGGCTGACGTTTTATAGTTTCAAACTTTGAAACTATATCGGTTTCGTCATGATGACTACGCCTCAGTCTCTACGGGGAAAAGATTTGCATCTTTCAAAAAATCTTTGATTACTGCGCCGGTATTGGTTCTTTTTTTAGAATAAGTGAACATTGCTGTTTCATCGACAAGTTTACTCATTCGAATCAGCTCTTCGGCCGTCATCTTTTTAGGATGCGTCTGAATAAGCTGCAGAACTTTACCAGCCAAGATCTTTTTTAAACGAAGATAGGGATAAAGTAGCTGTAATATTTTATCTACCTCTTTTAAGCCCACGATCGTATATTCCACCATTCCATCGTTTCGTTGGCGAATATACCCAAAAATGAGTTTATCCTTAAGCCAATACAGAATTTCCTGATGACTTTGTTTTTGATAGAACACGACACTGACCCTGATTTGGTAACCGTAAATATAATCTTTACGGCGAACCAATTGAGCCATGACGCACCCATCGCCATCCAAAAATCCAGCAATGTAGGCTAATTCTTCGTTTGACACAAATCTAATCTTCCCTCGGTATTGCCCTTTTGGTTAGTTCGAAAAAACCAAGTAGGGTTCCACCGATTTCAGTCAGATTTATTGTACGGCATTTCTACCGTAGAACGCAATGTAATTTACGTTCTGAACCCAGCTCACGTACCACTTTAACCGGCGAACAGACGGACCCTTGGGAGCTTCTCCACCCCCAGGATGTGATGAGCCGACATCGAGGTGCCAAACCGGGTCGTCGATATGAACTCTTGGACCCGATAAGCCTGTTATCCCCGGAGTACCTATTATCCGTTGAGCGACGCCTCTACCA
>CAZVNB010000045.1:0-3050 GCA_964628355.1 uncultured Planctomycetia bacterium
CCCATTTGATCAGCGTCTCGAATTTTCCAGGAATAAGAAGTATCATAAAAAGACCGATGACCGGAGCCAGCAAAATAGACGAAAGAATCGGAAATGGCATCATAGACCTTTCGGGAGGAAATTCATGAGCCAGAAAATCACGCCAACTCCTACGGTCAGCGCTAAGGACACGTAATCTTGTAAAAGACCACTTTGGATTTTAGAGGCGAGCTTTCCGAGGTTTAAAACACCATAAGACGTTTGGTTGACCAGGATGCCGTTGATAAATTTACGGTCAAACCAATCCAAAAACGCCGCAAGCCTCAAGCCCACTTGTTTCACCAGAAACTCGTACAAATCGTCTACGAAAAATTTTCTGTCGAGCACGGCATGAACAAGACCGCCGCCCACTTTGAGTTTTGCTTCGGCTGCCTGAGGATCGCGGAACTGAAAAAACGCAAGTGTGGCGCCACCGACGATCAAGAGCATCGTGGTGGTCAAAATTTCCACGTTTACATGTGTTTCGTGCCCGTCGAGCCAACGCAGAATATTATGATCCATGAGAGCACTGCCGTTGAAGCCGACGACGACCGAGAGGATGGCAAGCGAAAGCAAAGGCAACGCACGACAAATTTTGAGCGTTCCTGAATCATGGGGAGTGTCATGATGACCGGGATGAATTTTCGAAAATAGGATGACAAAAAGCATTCGGAAAGAATAATAAACGGTGAGAAAACTCACAAACACGGCTACGCTATAAAAAAGAAGGTGATGCTCGCGCAGCGTTTCAAGGATCAGGTCTTTGCTGAAAAACCCTGCAAAAGGAAAAATGCCGCACAACGAAAACAGGCCAAGGCAAAGCATGACAAGAGGCAGCGTCTCTTTTTTGCCGCCGTTTTGTGCGATTTCCCAAATATCATTTGTATGAAAACGGTGGATGAAGGCGCCGGCGGTCAAAAAAAGCAACGATTTGAAATAGGCGTGAGTGCTGAGATGAAACATTGCTGAAACTGTCGAGCCCGCGCCAATGGCCATCACCATGAGTCCCAACTGGCTGACCGTGGAATAGGCGAGAATTTTTTTGATATCGCGTTGCACCGTGGCGAGCATCGCGCCGACCAGTGCCGTGAGAGATCCAATCACGAGTATGACAACAAGCGTCGTGGGCGAAGCGCTAAAAAGGCCAAACGCGCGAGAAAGAAGGAAAACTCCTGCCGCAACCATGGTGGCTGAGTGAATCAGCGCGCTTACCGGTGTCGGTCCCTCCATGGCATCCGGCAGCCATACGTGGAAAGGAAATTGCGCTGATTTGCCCATCACGCCCGAAAAAACCAAAATTCCCAGTAAAGTCAGGGTGGAAACGGGTAGCGCCTGCCGAAGCAGATCAGTCTTTAAATCCAGGAAATTGACGGACCCGAACATTAAAAATAGAAGCAAAATGCCGAGATAAAAACCCAGATCCGCCAGGCGATTGATCACAAAAGCTTTTCGCGCGGCGGTGGAAGCGCTTGGTTTTTGATACCAAAAACCTATCAAAAGATAAGAGGTCAAGCCCACCATCTCCCAAAAAAGAAATGTCTGTAAAAGATTGTGTGACAAGACCAGGCCTGTCATCGAAAAAGAAAAAAAACTTAAAAAACCAAAATAACGCGCCCGAGAATCGTCTTCCGCCATGTAGTAGTAGGAGAACATCTGCACGAAAAACGTGATCGTCGTGACCACCGTGATCATGAGAAGGTTCAACCGATCCATGAGAAAGCCGACGTACAAATCATAATTTTGGATTTCAACAAATGCCCATAGAGACTGATCGGACACGTGCAGCCAGCGATACACAAATTGTCGGGGAAGATCCGTCGCATCTGAGTGCAAGAAAAAAAGTCGCAGACTGGCAGCGGCCGCCATAAACGCAAAAGCCATGGCAAAAAGGGGGGCCGATTTTTTCAGCCTTTTGGGGAGAAGCTGAATCAGCAAAAAGGCCGCCAGCGGCGCCAGTTGAATGATCCAGAGCAAATTTAAATCCATATCAACCTTTCAGTTCTCTGGCTTCATCGATGTTGATGGACTCTTTTTTGCGGTAAAGCCAGAGAATCAAGCTAAGACCGATGCAGACTTCCGCAGCTGCCAGCGCAATCACAAAAATCACGAAAACCTGTCCAAGCGATTTGTCCACCAGGCAAAATTTATTGAAAGCGACAAAATTAATGTTTACCGAATTTAGGATGAGTTCCAGTGAAATCAGCATTGCGACCAGATTTCTTCGTAGCAATATTCCAAAAACGCCGAGAGAAAAAAGCGCCGAGGATACGATAAGATAGCTGGAAAGCGAATTCGAGAGATCGGTCATGCGGGGTCCTTGGGGTTTGAAATGATAAGAGCCCCGATAATGGCGATGAGTAGGATTAAAGATACCGCCTCAAATGGCAGCGCGTACGTGGAAAGAAGCGATTTTCCGATAGCCTGAATCGAATAGTCGCCCTCCGTAGATCCTTGGGACCATGGCGAAGCGCGCAAAACTTGCAGTAACCCCAGAAACAAAAGGCCGGCGGCAAAAAGTGCCCGCAACACCTTTTCCGGTTTCCGGCGGCTGTGCTGCCCAGACCAGGGTCGCGAAAGCATGATGGCAAAAATAATAGCCACGGAAATAGCCCCGATGTAAATAATGACCTCTACGATTGCAAGAAATTCGCTGTTCATATAAATAAAAAGACCCGCGATTCCAAAAAGGCAAAGAATCAGCGCCATGGCATTGTAAAAAACGTTTTTGGGCCAAACGGCCAGAATGCCACCCAATAGAGTGATACCGGCAATTCCAAGAAAAACCAGGTCTTGGAGATTCATGATGTTTTTGTCTCCGGTTTCGGCGCATCTTCGAGCACTGGAATTTTGGTGAGCGGTGTGCCTGCGTCGCGAAACGGCTTGAGAAGATCCATCACTAGATCCTTTTGGTTGAGCGACACCATGTCGTATCTCGGGTCATCATGTTTCAACGCATCCGTGGGACAAACTTCGATGCACAGCGAGCACAGCGAGCAGAGCATGTAGTTTACCTTGAAATCGGTGAGCACGCG
>CAZVNB010000046.1:0-21119 GCA_964628355.1 uncultured Planctomycetia bacterium
ACATACTTATGTATTTCTGTTTGTCTAATCGTTTGTTCTGTCGGCAGATAATTTAATTAAAAGGTGACGTGTATCTCTCCAACAGAACGAGTTTACACAGTAAACCGAACGACGTTCCACGGGGAGAGGTTAGGAAATAAAGATAAGGTGTCAGTCCTTGACAATTGACATCCATATGTCTTGCTGTTAGTCTACGCGTATGAGCCGTCCGCTGAGACTTGAATTCCAAGGTGCCGTGTATCACGTGTTCTCACGTATATGGGGTCAGTTCTTGAAACTTGACATATCCATTATCTCGTGTTAGCGTACCTCCCATGGCTCGTCCCTTAAGAATCGAATATCCAGGCGCTTTTTATCACGTCATCTCCCGTGGCAACGAAAAAAAAGCCATTTTTAGAAAGAAACAGGATTACGACCTTTTTCTTGAGACGCTCAAGGACGCCTGCGATTATTTTAGCGTCCTTATTCATAGCTATTGCCTCATGCCCAACCACATCCATCTTCTGGTTGAAACAAAACAGGCTAATCTCTCGCGCTTCATGAAGCGACTTCTGGGCGTCTACACTATCCGTTTTAATGGACGCCATAAACGCCATGGCCATCTCTTTGGCGGCAGGTACAAGGCATTTTTGATAGATAAAGACAACTACCTGCTTGAGCTATCGCGTTACATTCACCTGAACCCGGTCAAAGCAAAACTAGCGGGACACCCCCGGGACTACCCCTGGTCTAGCATGCAATATTTTTTCAAGGGTGCAAACCCGGATTTTTTGTACACAGACCTTATTCTTAAAGAGTTCAGCTCAAAGACAGACTACCAAAAATTCGTCAGGCAAGGGCTTCGTGAAGAGCAGACGCCTCTAAATCAGGCCATCGGTGGCGTATTTCTCGGGTCCCAAGAATTCGTTGAGAAATTCAAAGGACGTATTCAAAAAAAAGACCTACGGAAAATATCCCGTGGTCGACAACTAGCTAAAATACCCACCGACAAGTTAGATTATTATTTAACGGGCGTTGACAGAAATCTAAGAATTTATTGCTATTGGAAAATGGCAAGACTGACCCAGCCGGAGATCGGGAAGCGATTTAATGTCACGGATTCCGCGATCAGTCATTTAATCAGAAGATTTGAAGTTAAAATGCAAAAGGATCCAAAGCTGACGGCTCGAATCAAAAGCATTGAGAAAAATATGTCATCTTTCAAGAACTGACCCCAAATCAAATACACAAATACAAATATACAAATAACAAATAATGCAAATGCAAACGTGTTCTCAAACGGCGTCCGGTGCATATCTTTTAAGCGCCGAAGGTGCTTTACCGGCCAATCGTGTTTCCCAGAAAAATACGATGGAATTGGCGCAGTCTTACAACTGCTCTAATCCACGTCAGAAGAAACTTCTCAAAACGATTTATGAAAAAGTGGCCATTGATCAACGTTATTCTGTTTTTAGTGAAACTCCTACCGACGGCCAGACATTCTTCGATGATTTTTTCAAGACTCGCGGGCCCGGCACCAGGGAACGCATGCTTTGTTTTGAAAAGTCCGCGCCCGATTTAGCGTATCTGGCGGCTGCAAAGGCAATGAAAACAGCGATTATTTCCCGGCAAGATGTAGGACATCTGGTCAGCGTTTCTTGCACGGGTTTTGCCGCGCCCGGGTTTGACATTGCGATGATTAAATCGTTGGGACTGTTACCATCCATTTCCAGGACTCATATTGGTTTTATGGGTTGCCATGGAGTGTTCAATGCTCTAAGGGTTGCCTCGGCGCTGTGCAAGGATCAGCCGGGGCAGGATGTGCTGATCGCTTCCGTGGAACTCTGCTCGCTGCATTTCCGTCATGGCTGGAATCCCAGGGAAGTGCTCGGCAACGCGCTTTTCTCGGATGGCGCGGGGGCCGCGGTGGTTTCTTCACGAAAAAGGTCAGCGGAAAATTGGCGGATTGCCGCGCAAGGTTCGTTTATCATTCCAAATTCAGAAGACGCGATTACATGGCGCGTGGGGGATGAGGGTTTCGAGATGACATTATCAACCAAGATTCGTCAACTCATCAAAGTTTTTTTGGGTCCGTGGCTCAAAGAATGGCTGGAAAAACAGGGGTTCAAGATAGATGAAATCCGGTCATGGGCGGTGCATCCTGGTGGTCCCGGCGTGCTTGATTCGGTGGAAGAAGGTTTAAATTTGCCAAAGGATGCTTTGAAAACTTCTAGAGAAATTCTTAAATTATTTGGCAACATGTCTTCGGTGACCATTCTTTTTATTTTCGAGGAGATTCTGCGCCGCAAGGGTGGCACTCCGTGCTTGTCGCTGGGGTTCGGACCCGGCATGACGATTGAAGCCGCTTTGTTTTTATGAAACGACTTTTAGTGCCGGAAGAAATGGACGATCCCTCTCTTGATGGACAAACGCATTTCCAGGCGCTCCAAGGGCTGGCGCGAATTAACACTTGGAGCGGGAGCGCGGGAATCGTGGGGTCTGCGATTCAAGCCCTGGCACAAATGACAGGCCAACGATCGTTGCGCGTGCTTGACATTGCTACGGGAGCCGGAGATATCCCTGTAGCTGTTTGGAAAAAAGCGCGTAAAAAAGGTTTTTTTCTTGAAATGGATGGTTGTGACAAAAGTCCCCAAGCCATCATCTGCGCGCGCAAACGAGCTCAGCAGAGCGGGGCCCAAGTCCGCTTTTATTCTTTGGACATTGCCCATGAAGAAATTCCAGCCGGGTACGATATTCTCGTAAGCTCGCTGTTTTTTCACCATCTGGAAAATAAAGAGGCTGCCGGCCTTTTGAGGCGCATGGCACAGGCAGCCAAGCAGATGGTTTTGGTGAATGATTTAGTGCGTTGCGCTTCGGGTCTTGCGCTGGCACAGGTAGGAACGCGCCTTCTTTCACGTTCACGCGTCGTGCACGCGGATGGTTTGCGATCGGTGCGAGCTGCATTCACTGTGGAAGAAATCAGAAAAATGGCTCAAGAGGCAGGATTGAAAGGCGCTCGGGTAGAACGCCGCTGGCCTTGGCGGTTTCTTCTGACTTGGAAAAAATAGGAGTGTCTTGAACGATGTCTTTTGTCGCGATCAAGGGAGGCGGAGTTGCGGGCCAAGTTCTCCAAAGAGAACTCACCTTAAAAGGAATTTCTTCCCGCCTGGAAGACCGGTGTTCGTTTCCCAGAGACAAAGTTTGCGGAGGTGTTTTGCAGTGGGATAGCTGGGAATACTTGAATTCTATCTTTACCATTCGGGTTCCCGTGAGAAAAATCTGGGCTCTAAGCCACTTTTGGGGGAAGAAAAAAATTTCATCTATCCGGCTTTCACGGGAGATGGTGTATGTGCCGCGATTGATACTGGATGATGTCTTGAATTCGCAAAACCAACCGGTTATTCCTGGCGGTCATGAGAAAGTGATACTGGTGACAGCCTCGGGTGCTGAAGATTCAACGGGCGAATGGATCGGTTTTCACACACAACATCAACCGGTGGATGAGATGCAGATGTATTATGGCCGGAACGTTTATCTGGGGATTACACCCACGCTCCAGGGGCCTTCGCACGTGGCGCTTATCGTAAGAAAGAGTTTTTTTAAAAATTTGAATGATTTAAAAGAAAAAATTCGCCGAGAGACGGATCTTCATCTGGAAATGCCTTTGAAGGGCACGACCCGAATCCGCTATGGGTACTCCTCCTTGGATTTGGCAGTCGGAGACGCCAAATTGACCACGCATCCTTTTTTGGGACTGGGGATGAAACATGCGATTTTGTCTGCGCGTCTTCTGGCAGGAATGATCGCGGAGAATCGAGAAATGGATTATGACAAGGCCCACCGAAAACTTTTTAAAAAATTCCATTGCAGCAGTCTCGGAATGCATCGTTTTACCGCTGGGCCACTTCGCTTTTTTTGCCCCCCGCTTCTAAAATCGACGCTGTTTTTCAGAAGCGCTTATGAATGGTTGCATGGCCAGAGAAAACAAGTTACGGCCAAACCCCCGCTACCAATAACCACGCAAGCCACCAGTAGTTAGTGCTGGTGGCTTTTCTGTTTTTTGGCGTAAAATAAAAGTCTATGGGTAAACCACGCCATTTTGCGGATTCTCTGCAACTATCGGACATCCGTCTTTTTATTTGTTCCGTGGGGTTTTTTACGCTGGCCAGCCGGGCTCTGGTGGTTGTCATTGGCTTCCAGATCTATCGCATGACGCATAGCGCCATGGCGCTTGGATGGCTGGGACTGGTGGAAGCGGTTCCGGCGATCTGTCTTGTTCTTTTTGGGGGATATGCGGCGGATTTTTTTAACAGGCAAAAAATTCTTTTAATCACGCGCGCCTCCTCGTTCTTATGCGCGGTGGTTTTGGTTTATTTGTCGTGGAAAGGCCAGGCTGGTTCGCTGATCGGTTTTTATGGGGTGATCTTTCTGGCGGGGATCGCGCGCGGGTTCGCGGACCCGGCGAGCTCCGCTTTTGAATCGCAGATTGTTCCGCAGCATTTGACCGTGAATGCGTCCTCCTGGCTCAGCAGCACCTGGATTGGCTGCGCGGTCCTGGGGCCCGCGGCTATCGGTTTTATATTTGATGCTTGGGGAGCGGCCGCTTCCTATCTTTTTATCGCGGGATGCTTTTTTCTTTCCTGGACATGCACGTTTGCCATTCCGCGCAAAGCCCAAGGGTGGCCTGAGAGCAGGGAATCTATGTTAAAAAGCATAGGCACTGGATGGAGCTTTATATTCAAGACCCGACCGCTTTTGGCGGCGATGGCATTGGATTTATTCGCGGTGTTATTCGGCGGCACGATGGCGCTATTGCCAATCTATGCGGATGACATTCTCCATGTGGGCGCCAAAGGATTGGGATTTTTGAATGCGGCTCCGTCTTTGGGGGCGGTGGTGATCACTCTCATGGCGACCCAGCGCCCGCCGATCGGACGCGCCGGACGGAATTTACTACTGGCCGTTGCCGGATTTGGTCTTAGCATACTCCTCTTTGCTTTTTCAAAGAACTTTTGGCTTTCGATGGGCGCTTTGTTTTTCAGCGGTGTTTTTGACGGCGTCAGCGTGGTCATTCGCCGCTCGATGCTTAGACTTTTATCCCCAGGGCATTTGCGCGGCCGTGTCGCGGCGGCCAACTCGATCTTTATCTGCGCTTCCAATGAATTGGGCGCTTTTGAAAGCGGGATGCTGGCTTCCTGGATCGGTACCATTCCCTGCGTGGCCATTGGCGGATTCGTTACCCTTACGATCGTGGCGCTGACGGCGAACTTTGGCCGACAATTGCGCGCGCTGCGTTTTGATCCGGAGAGCCTGATTTCTCGACATGAAGCAGGGGATAAGTTAAAATGATTAATCTTTTGTTTGTGCGGATTGTGGGACGCAATTTTTATACTAATAAAAAAAAGGAGAATGAAACATGAGATCAGTGCGCCTAGTATTTTTTATAAGTCTATTATTGGGTTTATCATTGAGTACCGCTTTTGCCAAGACTACGACCGTGGAAATTAAACCTACCAAAGAAGGTTCTTTGGTGAGCGGGACCGTGCGATTGGAGGAAGTGCCGGAAGGTTTGAAAGTGACCGCGGATATCCAAGGCGTTTCGACCGGGAAACATGGATTCCATATTCATGAAATCGGCGCTTGCGGGGACGAAGGAAAAGCCGCTGGTGGTCATTTTAATCCTGACCAGGTTTCGCACGGTCTCTTGGCCAATGAGGGCTTTTCCCACGCCCATGCCGGGGACCTTGGAAATATTGAAATCGGGGCGGATGGGGCGGGCAAGCTTGAAACTACCGTGCCGGGTTTGAGTCTTTCCGAAGGCAAGTACAATATTGCCGGAAAATCCATCATTCTTCATGAAAAAGAGGACGATTTCGGCCAGCCCACCGGGAATGCCGGAGCACGAATCGGCTGCGGAGTTATTTAATGACACTGACCCAAATCCAAGCGTTTGCGCTTCAGCCAAGAGCTGTTGAAAGACGTTGAAAGATGTTAAAGTGGTCTAGACAATCGGGCAACTATAGGGTATAATCGCGTTTCCGGTGAATAATATATTCCTCTTCTGGCGATAACCAGAGCAACCAACGGAAACAGGGCGGGGTGGCCCGTTTTGTTTAGTCCCCCATAAAGTGAAGTGTTCTGGGGGAAATTCGATTTCATTGTTATTTCAAAAAAGGCCAGGCTATGAAAAAATTTAGAATCATCTTTTGGATATGCCTATTTTTGCCGGGCAGTTATTTGGCGTATGCGGACGGCTTGTCAGAAGACACCAATATCTCTACCGTGGCTGAAAACGTGGCCAGCGAGGTGACAAGCCCCGAAAATAACCAAAATACGGAACAGCCCGCGTCCCCGGTCCAGGAGACTAGCCCCTCATCACCGGAGCAATCCAATAATAATTTGCCCGAACCTGTAGCGCCTCCTAAAAACAACCAGGCCCCCTCGACCCTGGTGGAAACACAAATACCCACGATGATAGCGGCGCCCGTGATCGATACCACATTTGTGCCGTCCCAAGAAACTTCGTCCAATGTTCCGCTGGATACGCGATCGAGCGCAAATTCCCAAAATTCCCCATTGCTGCAAGGAGGCGCCGAGAGTCGTCCTTCGATCGTTTATATTCAACCCGAAGGAGTTGTCCAGACAAAAAATTTTTTTGGTGAGCAGCCAAAGAACGTAAACGCCCAACCAGTCGGCAGCATGCAATTTGTTTGGGTGGGTAAAATCCTATCCATCGATAGGGCAAAGCGATCGATGGTGGTGCGGGGGCAACACCAAAAAATTAAAACTATTTATGTGGATGCGCGCGTTCTTCCATTATTGAGGAAAGGTTCGACTGTGCAAATGACATTCCGTCCCGGAAGCAGTTACGCGGAAACTATCCAACCCATTTTGGGAGCCTAAAGGGAGATAACCGATGAAATACCGTATCGTTTTTTGTAATGCAGTGATAATGCTGTGGTCAATGCAAGCCCTGACTTTTGCGCAGTCAATGCCGGCGCTCGGCGAGTCGGAATACACCGTCGGGGTAGGGGACGTGCTGGAGATCAGCGTCCTGCAACCGGATCAGTTCGTCACCAATGTTTCGGTGGCGCCGGACGGTTATATTTCCTTCCCTTATATCGGAAAAGTAAATGTCAAGGGATCGGAGGTATCACAAATACGGCATGACCTCGAAAAACGGTTGGCCGCGGGGTATGTCAAATATCCCGTCGTTGCCGTTTATTTGAAGGAGAGCAAAAGCAAAAAGTACATTGTTTCGGGGGAAATCCAAAAACCGGGCGCCTATCTCTTGGAGGCTAATCTTACGGTGCTTCGGGCCATCACCATTGCCGGGGGACCCACCAAAATAGCCGATGTCAATAATATCAAGATCTTACGGCTTAAAAAAGACGGCACAGGCTATGAAACGATCAAAGTGAATTTAAATAAAGCGATGAACGGCGATATAAGCGAAGACGTCACGCTCAAGCCGGAAGATATGATCGTCGTAACCAAGAGTTTTTTTTAGGAGACACTATGAACCCTGTGAAGGAAAGTAACAACCGCAGTCTTGTGACACGCGATTCCACGTTGATGGAGTATTCTCCGCGAGAAATGGCATTCGTGGAACTGAATCCGCCGCTTCGCCCGACATCGACTGCCAGAGACTATCTGCGCATTCTATTCAGACACAAAGGAACGATCTTGGTGGCTTTTTTGGCGCTCACCGGCACCGTATTTCTCGGCCTGCAGCTGCGCACGCCGATGTACCAAGCGCAAGTCAAATTACTGATAAGCGCTGAAAAGCAGGTGGAATCCCCTTATTACCGAGGCCTTGAAGGTTCGATGAATTCGGAAGCCGCCTTGACTCAAAGCGAGATCGTGAAATCCAATCCCGTGCTTGAACGCACGGTAAAACAATTGCGCCTGGATGAGCGACCCGAGGATTATGAGAAGAACTTTGCCTCCGAGCTTCGGAAATTATTCATCGCTCTGCCGAAGGATTCCCAAAAAATAAGTTTAACGCCCGAACAGATTCAAATGGCTAATTTCAACCGAGCACTCGACGATTTACGCAAGCGAGTGCGTGTGAAGCCGATCAGCGCTACGAATCTGTTCAACATTTCCGTGCAGGACTTCGACCCAGCAGCGGCGGCTCTCATCGCAAACACGGTGAGCCAGTATTACATCATCTTCGATCTCGAACAGCAGTTAGCGGAACTGCAAAATAAATACGGCGAAAAACACCCGGCTATCATGCAATTTCGGGGTGATATCGAAAACCTGCAGCAGACCATGATCAAAACTCCAGATTCTTATGTGGACATCATGGGCCCGGCCAGCGTGAAGATCCTGGAACGAGCTTCGGTGCCCACGGAGCCCATGAAGTTTCCGGTTCCTGTGCTTTTATTGGCGGCGATCTGTGGACTTTTTTTAGGCATGGGGCTGGCCTTTATTTTTGAAAATATGGATCCGTCTATCCGATCCGCGGACGACGTCACCGGACAGCTGAATCTTTCTTTACTGGGGTCCGTGCCCGAAAAAAAATTCGGCGCGAAGCTGTTGAAAGAAAAGCCGTTTTCTAAAAATCGTTATACAAAATCTTTCGAGAATCTTGCCGATCGCATCCACATCCTGATGTTGCAGGAAAGTGTGCGTTCAGTGCTGGTTACCGCTCCCTCTGCTGGCACGGGCGCCAGTCTGGTCACTTATAATATCGGAGTTTATTTGTCCAGAAACCTCGGCCACCGTGTGTTGCTGATCGATTCCAACTTCAGGCAGCCCATGCTGCACAAGTACGTCAAGGCCGACATGAATGGGGGCGGTCTTTTAGCCATTCTGAATGGAAAGATTTCGCTGGAAAAAGCTGTGTTGCCAATAGGCGAACACCTAGCTCTTCTGCCTGCGGGCTTATGCGAGGGCAATCCACTTGCGCTGTTGGATAAGGAAAAAGTCGAGGAATTGCTTGCCAAGTGCGCTGAAACTTATGATACGATCCTGATAGATTCGGCCAATCTTAAAGATTTCAAAGACGCAGAGATGTTGTCCTCCGCAGCGGACGGGGTTATTGTTATCCTCGAAGAGGGGCGCGCCCGACGCCAGACGATTAAAACTTATTTGTCGACGCTGGAACAGAAAAAAGCCAATCTTTTGGGCGCTGTTCTCAATAAACGTATCTTTTACGTCCCGGAAATTCTCTACGCCCGAGTCTGAGCGTGAGCACCGTATACGCCGGAAAGCTACACTTCTGCGCATGCCTGTTTTTCGGTGCGCTGGGTGGTTTTTTATTAATCAAGTTGTTGCCTTTGGCGGAACTGCATCCTGCTTTTTTGCTGGTGTTGCCGCTGGTGTGTCTGTTCGTTGCAGGACTTGTAATAGAGCCTGCAAGCGTCCTGGTCTTGGTGTTGTTTTCAAGGGCTCTTCTTGATCCCGTGTTCACGGCTACGAAAACCGGAAACAGCGGCCTGGGATTCGGCGCTGTATTGAATTTGTCCGTGATCTTGATGACACTTATTCTAGTGTTGAAAAATCCCGTCCCGTTGTTTAAAAGCGCTTTTTTTAAATGTTGGCTGTTTTTTCTTTTGATCTGTCTGGCTACGGTCGCTTACTCGTCATTTCCATGGATGTCGATAAAGTTATTTTTCAGTCTAGCCAGCTATTTTTGCATGGCGATACTGCCCTGGCTGGTTCATCCCGAAAGAAATGACAAAAAAAACTGGATCAAGCTGTTACTGCTGTCTTCGGTATTGCCGGTGGTATTTGCGAATGTAGACATGGTCAGAGGCGGCCATTTTTATCCGGATGCCGGAAACCGTATTCTTGGTACTTTCATGCACCCGAATATTCTGGCGTTTTATCTGGTGTGGGTGATAGCGCTGGTACTGTACGTCTGGAAGTCAGGGCTTTTTAATCTTAACCAATTTCAAAGGACGATCCTTTGGGCTTATTTGGCAAACCTTTTTTTACTTCTGCTGGCGACCAAAACCCGTAGCGCCTGGATCGGCGCCTGGCTTTTGTTTTTCATCTATGGGGTTCTCAAAGAAAAAAAATATATCGTATTTTGTGTAGCCCTTTTGATCGCGGGACTGTTTTCGGCGCACGTGGTGACGCGCTTTTCCGACCTCTTCGCGCCGGGTTCGCACAACCTTAATTCTTTGATGTGGAGAATGAACGTGCTGAAAAATAGTTGGGCGTTGACTCTGGACCGGTGGGCGTTCGGGCATGGGTTGGCGACATTCCATGAACTTTCCAACAGCTTTGTGCGCATAGTAAGCGGGAAGGTCGATGCGCATAACATTTATCTACAACTGATGTTTGAAACGGGTGTCGCAGGTTTAGCCGCTTATCTTTTAATTTATTGGCAGATGTTGCGCGCGTTTTATCAAAGATACAAATATTCGGCCGGGCATCTATCACGCGAACACGCCGTTGTGTTGGCATACACGCTGGTGTATCTGATCAACGGATTTGGAGACAATCTACTAGCTTATCTAACGCTTAATTGGTACTGCTGGTTTTTTTGGGGCGTGATCTTAAAAGCGATGCAGTATCAACGAATTAAAGTCGGGTCAGGCAGCTTCCGATCTAACGTTTAAAGTTTCTCCTGCCATACCAGCAACCGCTGGGGATTTCCCTGATAGAAAATAAAGAGACCATCCTGATTCAAGAAAAACCGGTTTTGGTGTATCATGCTTCGGTGCCCGCAAAATTGAAAATAATCAAAACAACTATTCAAGAGCCATTGCTTCGTTTGAGGGCGACTCTTCTGGGGGACGGTTTTGTAAAAAAACACACAGGAGGTGAATCGCCACTGCGATCAGAGTTATTCAGCACTGACCAGACCAAGAAGCATGGAAAAACGCTGGCGAATTTGCACCGGTTGACCAAAGACCGCACTCCGGAGTTGCTTTTAGCGCGGCTAAACGAAAATGAGGGAGTTCTGGTTGAAACTTATAACCTTTTATCGGCGGCGGTAAAGGCCAACGAAAGGATCACGCCGGCCGGGGAATGGCTGCTGGATAACTTCTATTTGATCGAAGAACAAATTCACATGGCCAAGAGGCATTTACCAAAAGGTTATAGTCGGCAACTGCCGCGTTTGGTTGGCGGCCCGTCGGCTAAGCTTCCGCGCGTCTACGATATCGCTTTGGAGACGATTTCGCATGGGGATGGACGCGTGGATCCGGAAAGCCTGGGAGGCTTCTTAGAGGTCTACCAGAAGATTACGATTCTCATGCTGGGTGAATTGTGGGCAATTCCTATTATGTTGCGCCTGGCATTGATCGAAAATCTTCGGCGCGTTGCCACCCGCATTTCTGCGGACAGGATCGACCGTAACTTGGCCGATCTATGGGTAGACCAGATGATAGAAGTCGCCCAGAAGGATCCGAAGAGTTTAATCTTGGTGATCTCCGACATGGCACGCTCAAATCCACCCATGTCGACTTCATTTATCGCGGAATTTGCGCGCCGGCTGCAGGAGCAGATCCCCGTTCCGGTGTTGCCGCTAACCTGGATCAAGCAGTGGCTGTCTGACTCCGGTTTGACGATCGAGCAATTGGTGCAGTCGGAGAACCAACGGCAGGCTGCGGATCAGGTTTCCGTCAGCAACAGCATCGGAAGCCTCCGTTTTCTAGGAACAATGGACTGGCGCGAGTTCGTTGAAATGAACAGCGTGGTCGAAAGGACGTTACGCGACGATCCCCATGGCATTTACGGCAAGATGGATTTTGCGACTCGGGATCGCTATCGGCACGCGCTGGAGAAATTGGCCAAAAGCAATCGACTATCTGAAAACGATGTGGCGCTCAAAGCTATCCAATTAGCGCGGCAGGGGGCAGCCCGCAAGGATGGCGACGATCGAGTGGCGCATGTCGGTTTTTACCTGATTGATAAAGGATTGCCGCAACTGGAACGGATGACACGAGCGCGTTTTTCCGCCTGTGGGGTTTTTCGGAAAATAGGCACGCGGCTCTTACTGCCTTTGTATTTGGGAACCATTGCACTGCTCACGGGGATTGTCAGCTACGGTTTGCTGAAAAAAGTAAATGCCGGCATCCTGCCTGATTGGGCACTGGTAGGTATTGGCACGATTTTAGTTATTTCTACCAGCCAACTGGCGGTGGAATTCGTGAATTTATTTACCATGCTACTGATAAAACCGCATTTATTGCCTCGAATGGATTTTTCCAAGGGAATTCCGGCAGAATTTCGCACGTTGGTGGTGGTCCCCTGCATGCTTATAAGCGAACAAAATATCGAGACTCTCGTCGAGGCGCTGGAAGTCAGGTTTTTGGCAAATCGGGATGAAAATTTACACTTAGCACTTCTAACCGATTTTCCGGACGCGCCAACCGAGATACTTCCCAAAGACGCAACCCTGTTGCGATTAGCGCGACAGAAGATCAGCGAACTGAACCAAAAATACGCGATGGGCAATGGGGGTGCTTTTTTTCTGTTCCACCGTCCGCGTTGTTGGAACCCTCGGGAGCAGGTTTGGATGGGCTTGGAGCGTAAACGAGGAAAGCTTGCGGATTTAAATTCGTTTCTGCGCGGTGCCGCCAGTGATTGCTTTTCACTTGTTGTGGGCGAAACATCCGTTTTATCGAACGTGAAGTATGTGATTACCCTTGATACCGATACGCAACTGCCTCGGCTCTCCGCTCAGCAGCTAGTAGGAACGATGGCTCACCCGTTGAATCGCGCTCGGTATGATGAAAAAAATCAATGTGTTTCGGAGGGCTACGGAATTCTTCAGCCTCGCGTGAGCGCGAGTCTTCCGTCGGTCAACCGTTCACGTTATTCGCAATTGTATGGGGGAGACTCCGGCATCGACCCGTATACGCGCACTGTTTCCGATGTTTACCAAGATGTTTTTCATGAAGGTTCATTCATCGGTAAAGGCATTTACGATCTTGATATGTTCGAAAGAGTATTGAAGGGACGTTTTCCCGAAAGTCAGATACTCAGTCACGATCTTCTGGAAGGTTGCTATCTTCGTTCCGGATTGTTAAGCGATGTGCAATTGTACGAGGAGTATCCTTCTGGCTACGACGCGGATGTGAAACGACGGCACCGTTGGATTCGCGGGGATTGGCAACTGGCAGGCTGGCTGCGCTCAACGGTGCCAGGGCCGCGCGGGAGTCGTCAGAAAAATCCTCTTTCGCGATTGTCCCAATGGAAGATTTTGGATAACCTACGGCGCAGTCTAGTTCCTGCAACTCCAACAGCCCTATTTTTATTGGGATGGATGATATTGTCGAAGCCCGGTCTTTGGACTACAGTGCTGATCGGAATTATAGTGGCACCGTCCTTTATCACTTTTATTTTGGAAATGTTGCGTAAACCGGACGATGTTCTACTGAGCCGGCATTTGGAAACCGCGGTGCATTCTACAGGCCGGTCATTGTCCCAGGCTAGTTTTACGCTGGCTTGTTTGCCTTATGAGGCATTTTTCAGTTTAGACGCAGTGGCGCGCACTGTCGTACGGATGCTGATCACTCACAAGCGACTTCTCGAATGGAAACTATCAGCCGACCATGGCCTGGGTAGCCGCATGGGTTTGCGTGCCGCTTACCGTCGGATGTGGGTGGCGCCCCTGATTGCCGTGCTGGCTGAAATTTATCTGGTGTCAGCAAAACCGTCCATTTTAGCGCTGGTTTGGCCGATTCTACTACTGTGGTTTACTTCCCCTGTTATTGTATGGTGGGTCAGTCGCCCGCTTGCTACCCGCCAAGCAAAGCTAACAGCGGAGCAGATTTTTTTTCTGCGGAAGATCTCGCGAAAAACTTGGGCGTTTTTCGAGACTTTCGTCGGCCCCGAAGATCATTGGTTGCCGCCGGATAATTACCAAGAGTATCGTGGCGTTACGGTGGCGCATCGCACGTCACCGACCAACATGGGTCTTGCATTGCTGGTAAATTTGTCCGCATACGATTTCGGTTATATAACGGCCGGAATGCTGATCGAGCGTACGGCCAATACATTGCGCACCATGGAAACCTTGAAACGGTACCGCGGGCATTTCTATAACTGGTATGACACGCAGTCTCTCAAGCCACTTATTCCCGGATACATTTCGACGGTGGACAGCGGGAACCTGGCGGGGCATTTACTGACATTGAGGCAGGGATTACTGGCTCTGCCCGATCAGGATATTTTAGGGACACGATTGTTCGAGGGTTTGAGAGACACTCTTGGAATTCTTTTGGATGTGGCCCCAAGCGCCTGGCCGGCTCCGCTGCTTCAGTTTCAAGAAAATCTTGAATCCGCGTGTAATTTTAAACCGACTACTCTTGCGATGCTACGGCCGTGCCTGGAGCAACTGACAAAATACGCCGTGGAAATTGCCAATAACTTTTCCGATGTGTCTGGCAGTGAAGCCGGCAGGTGGGCACAAGCGCTTTTAAGGCAATGCCGAGGCGCTTTCGATGAGCTGATTTTTACAGAAGCAGGCGCCCAAGCCAACAAACGTATTGTGGCCATCGAACGCTTGGCTGAGCAAATAGTTGAAATGGCGCAGATGGAATACGGCTTTTTGTATGACAAGACACGCCATCTGCTGGCTATCGGATACAACGTGGACGAGCGCAGACGCGACTTGAGCTATTACGATTTACTGGCTTCGGAAGCAAGATTATGCAGTTTCGTGGCGATTGCGCAGGGACAAGTGCCGCAAGAGAACTGGTTTGCTTTGGGACGTTTGCTCACGGTAGTCAACGGCGAGCCGGTTCTTCTTTCTTGGAGCGGTTCGATGTTCGAATATTTGATGCCGCTGTTGGTGATGCCGACATACAAAAACACGATGCTCGACCAAACTTATAAAATGGCCGTAAAAAGACAAATAGAATATGGAAGGCAACACGACGTGCCCTGGGGCACGTCCGAATCCGGCTACAACGCGGTCGATGTTGCGCTCAATTATCAGTACCGGGCTTTTGGCGTGCCCGGTCTTGGACTTAAACGAAGACTCGCCGAGGACTTGGTGATTGCGCCGTACGCATCGATACTCGCGTTGATGGTGGAGCCCGAAGCGGCATGCTCGAATCTCCAGCGGCTAGCCGATGAAGGCTTGGTAGGAAAATTTGGTTTTTATGAAGCCGTTGACTACACGCCGGCACGTCAACGACCCGGAGAATCCAGCACAGTCATTAAGTCTTTCTTGGCGCATCATCAAGGCATGAATCTTATCTCCCTGGCCAATTTGTTGCTGGGGCCTTTGATGCGTAAACGGTTTGAGTCCGATACCGTGTTTCAAGCAACTTTGTTGTTGTTACAGGAACGTATTCCGAAGATTACTCTTTTTCATGCGCATACCACCGAACTGGCCGAAATCCGCACGGTCTCGGACAATTTGCAAGCCCCCATACATACAGTGAATAATCCAAATACTCCCATGCCAGAGGTGCAATTATTGTCCAATGGCAGATACCATGTCATGGTCACGAATGCGGGGGGTGGCTATAGCCGGTGGAAAGACATTGCCGTTACCCGTTGGCGCGAAGACACTACGCGCGATCATTGGGGTATGTTCTGTTACATTCGCGATACAGCTAGCGGTGAGTTTTGGTCCACGGCCCATCAACCGACTCTTAAACGGACAAAAAATTACGAAGCAATTTTTTCCGAAGGGCGCGCGGAGTTTCGCCGCCGTGACAATGATTTCGATACGCATACGGAGATTGTCGTTTCACCGGAAGATGATATCGAATTGCGTCGTGTCCGTATCACTAACCGCGCTCGGACCCGCCGAACAATTGACGTAACCAGTTATGCGGAGGTTGTACTCACGTCACCCGCCGCGGACGCATTGCACCCGGCATTCAGTAATCTTTTTGTTCAGACTGAAATTGTTAACCGGTTGCAAGCGATTGTTTGCGCTCGCCGCGCGCGCGCGATCGACGAGCCCACGCCATGGATGTTTCATCTGATGGCTGTGCACGGCGCGGACATCGGACAGGTTTCTTATGAGACTGATCGTATGCGCTTCATTGGACGCGGAAATTCTATGGCAGCTCCTCAAGCGATGACCGTTCCTGCAGCGCTTTCGGGCTCTCAAGGCTCGGTGCTGGATCCGATCGTCGCGATCCGCTACGAAATAACACTGGATCCAGGACAATCCGCCACTATTGACATGGTTTCGGGTATCGGCGAAACCCGCCAGGCTGCATTGAGCTTAGCTGAGAAATATCATGACCGGAAACTTGCCGACCGCGTTCTTGAGCTAGCGTGGACACATAGTCAGGTGGTGCTGAGACAAATTAATGCCACGGAGACGGACACGCAACTCTACAGGCGTCTTGCCAATTCTATCCTTTATGTCAATTCTTTTCTGCGCGCTGATGCAAACATTCTTATCAAAAATCGAAGAGGGCAATCCGGTCTTTGGGGTTATGCCATTTCCGGGGATCTGCCGATCGTGTTGTTGCAAATCGGCGATGCGGCCAACATCGATCTGGTGCGCCAGATGGTGCAAGCGCACACTTACTGGCACTTAAAAGGTCTGGTGGTGGATCTAGTGATTTGGAATGAAGACCATGCCGGTTATCAGCAATTACTTCAAGAACAAATACTAAGTTTGATCGCCGCGAGCGTTGAAGAAAAAATCGCGCACCATCCCGGCAAGATTTTTGTGAGATCTTCGGAACAGATATCCAACGAGGACCGCATTCTGTTCCAATCGGTGGCACGGGTTATTATTACCGATAGCCGTGGAACGTTAGCGGCACAACTCAACCGTCACGTTCCTGCGAAAACTTCCGTTGCGCGTTTGCTCCCAACGCGGACTCAAAACTTTGATGTTCCGACGACTGCCAATTTGCCTTATCGTAAACTTATTTTTTTTAACGGACTGGGAGGGTTTACTCCTGACGGACGCGAATACGTCATTACGCTTGCCTCCGGGCAGGTGACGCCGGCGCCTTGGGTGAATGTGTTGGCAAATCCGCAATTTGGCACCGTTGTCTCAGAGACCGGTGTCGCTTATACCTGGAGCGAGAACGCTCACGAGTTTCGCCTTACTCCTTGGGAAAATGACCCGGTGAATGACTCCAGCGGAGAAGCTTTCTATCTTCGCGACGAGGAGAACGGGCATTTTTGGTCCCCGACTCCTATGCATCGCCGAGGCACTCAGCCTTATGTGGTGCGTCACGGATTTGGTTATAGCGTATTTGAACATACTGAAGACGGTGTGTATTCGGAGTTGTGGGTTTACGTGGCCGTGGATGCTCCGGTTAAGTTTTCGGTGCTAAAAATACGTAACGTGTCAGGCCGGCGACGCCGACTGTCGGTCACCGGCTACGCGGAGTGGGTATTGGGAGATTTGCGGCAGAAAGCAGCCATGCACATAATTACCGAAGCGGACTCCAACGGAGGCGCGCTGTACGCGCGAAATCAATTCAACACGGAGTTTGTTGAGCGGGTTGCTTTTTTTGACGCCAGTGACGCGGTTCGGACATTCAGCGGTGACCGTACGGAATTTATTGGGCGCAATGGATCGATTCGCAATCCGGCGGCGATGGCTGGCCGGCATCTTTCGGGCAGGGTGGGCGCGGGTTTGGACCCATGCGCGGCGATACAGGTTCCGCTGGAGCTGGCCGATGAAGAAGAACGTGAAATTATTTTCACGCTCGGCGCGGGCCGTGGCATGGAGGATGCCAAAAATCTAGCGCAGCGTTCTGGTGGGTCCGCCGCCGCACGTCAAGCGCTGGAAGCGGTGTGGCAGTACTGGCGGCACGCTCTGAGCGCCGTGCAGGTGGAAACGCCTGATCAATCGTTGAATGTGCTGACCAACGGATGGCTTGTGTACCAAACATTGGCCTGCCGTCTTTGGGCGCGTAGCGCCCACTATCAATCGGGTGGCGCTTTTGGTTTTCGTGACCAGTTGCAAGACGTGATGGCGCTCATACACACGGAGCCACGCCTTGCGCGTGAACACATACTTCTCTGTGCCAGCCGCCAGTTTCAGGAAGGGGATGTGCAGCATTGGTGGCATTCGCCATCGGGTCGCGGGGTGCGCACGCATTGTTCGGATGATTATCTCTGGTTGCCATTGGCAACATGCCGCTACGTGTTCAGCACGGGAGACGCCGGAATATTGGACGAACAAATTAATTTCCTGCATGGCCGACCGGTTAACGCGGAAGAAGACTCGTATTATGATACGCCCAGCTTTTCTGACGAGGCCAAGAGTTTGTATGAACATTGTACGCGCGCGATTTTGAGGGGGCTGAGTTTTGGCGAACACGGTTTGCCGCTTATGGGTTCCGGCGATTGGAATGATGGAATGAATCTTGTGGGTCAACACGGCAAAGGGGAAAGCGTTTGGTTGGGGTTTTTCCTTTATGAAGTGCTTATGCAATTCACCAAGGTTGCGCAGGCCAGAGGCGATGAGCCATTCGTCGAGCGCTGTCAAAATGAGGCGGCTAGGTTGCGCGAGAGTATTAAACAAAACGGCTGGGATGGCCAGTGGTACCGACGCGCTTATTTTGATGATGGTTCACCACTGGGCTCCTCGAGTAATCCGGAATGCCAAATCGATTCCATTTCGCAAAGTTGGTCCGTTCTATCCGGAGCGGGTGATACTGAACGTTCAGGCAACGCAATGGCAGCGCTGGATCAGCGTTTGGTTTGCAGGGATCATGGATTGGTGCAACTGCTGGATCCGCCATTCGACAAGTCCAATTTGAATCCCGGTTATATAAAAGGATATGTCCCGGGAGTGAGGGAGAATGGAGGACAGTACACGCATGCGGCGATTTGGGCGGCGATGGCATTTGCTAAATTGGGCGACCGTAAACGTGCATGGGAACTGCTGGCAATGATCAATCCGGTAAATCATACGGCCTCCGTAGAGGGAATTGCAACCTACAAAGTGGAGCCCTATGTAGCCGCAGCCGATGTGTATGCGCTCACGCCACATATTGGTCGGGGTGGATGGACTTGGTACACAGGATCGGCGGGTTGGATGTACCGGCTCATCGTTGAATCGCTACTGGGAGTAAGGCTTGAAGCAGACAAACTGTATTTTTCTCCGTGCATTCCTGAGGATTGGAAAGAGTTTAAAGTGCATTACCGGTATCGCGAGACTGTCTACCACGTCACGGTTTCTCAAATACCACAGGGCAGCGACAAAACAGGCGTGACAGTTGACGGTGTTGTCTACGATGAGATGGTGATACCCCTTATGAATGATTGTAAAGAACACACGGCCAAAGTCATTATAAAAAATTCCGACAGGCGTTCCCCTGATAGAAAATCAAGGGGACGCCCCGATTTTACGCTTTCCTTGCCGGGTTTATGAGGTGTTCCTACTTTTTGCTAATGGCAATAATACCGTAAAACAGTTGGGCTTGCCGGCGGCGCTCTCTGCCCAAACTTTGCCTCGATGCGCTTCCGCGATCGCTCTTGCGATTGCCAGGCCCAAACCTTCTCCCTGTACCGAGCGGTCCAGGCGCTCGTAGCGATCAAAAATTTTTTCCAGCATGTGCTCGGGAATAGACGGACCGGTGTTGAGGAATTCAAGCCGCACGAAGCTTTCCGCTGCGAACGCTTTTACCGTGACTCTTCCACCCGGAGGGGTGTATTTGATTGCATTATTCAAAAGATTATTGATCACCCGGGTGATCAATGATCGATCCGCATCCAATGGCAGGGCAATTTTAGAAAGTTGGACTTTGAGTTTTATGTTTTTGGACTGCGAAAGCGCCGCGATTTCACGGAGTTGTTCTTCGACGAGCCGGCGGAGATCAAAAGAGCTGATAATTAGCTCCGATGTTTCCTCGCCCAGAGCGTAAGTTTTAATCAAGTCCATTAGAAGGACTGCCGTGCGCTCGGCCACACTGGTACAAAGGCCGGCCATCTCTTCTTGTTTTCGGGTAAGTGGCCCCAGGTGTCCAGCCTTCAAGTTGGACATATTGGCCTTGATCACCGACAAGGGACTTTTGAGATCATGTGCCAAGGCAAGCGCCATACTCGCGCGCAATTCTTCGGATCGCTTAGCTCTTGTCGCGTACGCCAAGATTTTTCGAATCACATTCTTGATGACTTTGTAGCCCACCCAATAGCCGAGAATCATGATCAAATTTGAAAAGAAAAGTATCGGCGCCAACTCTAAAAGGAATTTTTCGTGAAGAAAAAGCTTGCCGCACAGGGCGTAAATACACGCAAGAACGGGAATGACGCTGATGAGCAGGAAAACAAAATTCAGCTGTTTATAAGGATTTTTCAGCTCTTGCAATAAGAGCTTTAATTCATTACGGTTTTGATTCATTGTGAGTGGATAATTTATCGTCCAATCATATTCTACGCTCTGGTCCCCGTCAACGAATAAACTGTCGCAAGCTCAAATACCAAGTTGACGGCTGGCCATTCAAAGGTTAAGATCGTTTCATGAGGCGAATTGTTTTCCTTTTGGTGTTTTTTATCGCATGGCAAGTTCAGGCGCAAGCGGCTATCCATACACAGACCATTGAGTACAATCACGGAAAAGCGGTTTTAGAAGGATACTTGGCTTACCAGGACGGCGTTGAAGGCAAGCGTCCGGGAGTTCTACTGGTGCACGACTGGACGGGTTTGCGCCAGGAGCCTAAGAAACGTGCGGAGCAATTGGCCCAGCTGGGGTATGTGGCATTCGCCATTGACATGTACGGCAAGGGCATTCGTCCGACGGACCCAAAAGACTCAAGCGCGCAGGCGGCCATTTATAAAAGCGACCGTGCGTTGATGCGCGAGCGTGCCAAGGCCGGGCTTGAGATTCTCAAAAAACAACCCAACGTGGATACTTCACGCATCGCTGCGATCGGATACTGCTTTGGGGGCACCACGGTGCTGGAGCTTGCGCGAAGCGGCGCGGATTTGCGTGGTGTCGTGACTTTTCACGGCGGCTTGGATACGCCCGATACTAAAGACGCTAAAAATATCAAAGGCAAGGTGCTGGTTCTCCACGGCGCCGACGATCCTTACGCGCCCAAAGAGCAAGTGCTGGCTTTGGAGGATGAGATGCGGCAAGCGGGCGTGGATTATCAGGTGCATCTGTACGGCGGCGCCGTGCATTCGTTCACCATCCACGAAGCGGGGAATGATAATTCCAAAGGTGCTGCGTACAATGCCTCCGCGGACAGGCGCTCTTGGAACGCCATGACACAATTTTTCAATGAGAT
>CAZVNB010000047.1:0-5483 GCA_964628355.1 uncultured Planctomycetia bacterium
GCCAGCGGGTCGCTAGTCGCCAACCGCGCACCGGCGGGAAAATTAAAATCTAAAGTTTGCCCGTTCATTGCTGGGGATATAAAACGCTCGGGATTTTCTAAATTAAAATAATCTCTGATTTGCGAATAGCTAATGTTGGGATCAATATACAAAGCATTAGCGCCTTTCTCTCTGGCCTGTTTGGATAAATAATATATTAAAGCTGCCCAGGTTTGAGGAAAATAATCTCGGAATTTTATCAGTGTGTGGATTGTATGATTATTTAGCGGGCCGTCATAAAGCGTATAAATATTTGCCTCTTCCAATTCATTCCGCACCACACGCTCCTGGTGAGAATAAGCGTGACCAAAAACGGCTATTTCAAGATTAGCCAGCAGCCAATCTTCATTCCCCGGCGGGAGATTGTGATACCCCGCGATTTTCCACTGTTGCCGCCAAGATTCATACCGCTCTTTACTACTCAAGTTGCTATAATTAATCACGATAGCCGCATGCTCCCATCCCTGGGGTCGGCCATCATTAACTAATGACTCGGCGAAAAATTTGTCGGCAATGATCACATCCGGAGCACGATCCTTGGGCACGCGGGATACCCAATACGCATCCCGCGAGTTAAGATAGGACGCCTGATGAAAGTTTACTTCTAAATCAGGATTTAGCCTTCCTCTTTTCTTAAGATCATCCACCCACAGTCTAACTTTTTCCTCAAATTTGTGTGTTATTTGGTGATGCACGATATGAAGTTGTTTGACTTGTTTGATAGTCGCCAGCCGGGCGCCGGCTGAACGAAGCTCATTAACTTCTACTTGTACAGTCCTAGGTTGATCTATCTCATTGGTTGCTTGTCCCGTCAAAACATAGCCTTTCTTAACAGACCTTTCGATATCGACAACCACGTACGAGCGCCCATCCGGAAGTGAAAAACCCGGCCGTCCGTTTTCTGTTGCATAAAAAAGCACGTCTTTTTCTGGGGAGTCCCCAGGAATATACTGCAAGGTTTGAAGTTTGGGTAAAATTTTCACGCGACTCGAATTGAGATTGAAATACACGATCGCCAACCGTTTAGGATCTTCATGCCCAAAAGTAACTCGAAGCCAATCGTCTTTACCCAGTGATTCAAAGCGTTTAATGTTAAAAGTGGGTTGAGTGAGTTGATGGACGGAAGCTTTTTCGGACTCCGTGCGTAACCTTAATATTTTAAGATATCTTATGGCCTTTCGAATATCCAAGATAGAAATCTCGCCGTTCATTTGATCGTATAGCACCTTATAGAGACGCTCTTCTGCCTTCAAATGCTTAGAATCAATTTTTAGCAAGGCCAGTGCCACCTTTTGTGTCAGAGCAAACGCAGAAGCTTGCGGCATTTCCTTCAGCTCTCCAAGCCGATAAGCATTGACTAACGTAGCGTATAGATTGGCTTCCTGCAACATGCGTTGAAATGGCGTGAGGTCTTGTTTTGCCAGCCGGGCGCCTTTTTCAGTAGTCTGTGGCCTGACTACTGACTGCTGACTACGGTCTACTGTCTTTTCTTCCGCAAGCCGCGCTCCAGCCGAGCGAAGCTCTTTAACTTCTACTTTTATCGTCTCAGGGCGATCTGTCTCATTGATTGCTTGTCCCGTTAAAAAATAACCTTTCTCACCGGATCTTTGGACATCGACAACCATGTATGTGCTGCCATCCGGAAACGCAAAGCTCGGCCGTTGGTTTTCTATGGCATAATACAGCATGTCTTTTTCTGGGGAATCTCCGGGGATGTATTGTAAGGTTTGGAGTTCTGGCAGAATTGTCATGAGACCTGGATTGAGATTGTGATACACAAGCACCGACCGTTCAATATCTACGTCCTTGTCCTTCAAAACAACTCGAAGCGGGTCTGTTTTATCCAGAAACCCAAGTCGTTTAATGTTAAAAGTGGCTTCTTTAGGCTGCAGGTCTAAATTCAACATTAAAAGATATGTTAATGCGTCTTTAATGTTCGCGAGGGTGATTTGGCCTTTCATTTGATCATATAACAGCTCAGGGAGATTCTCTCCTGCCTCCAAGCGCGCGTGATCGATGTGCGGCAAGGCCAGCCGTATCTTTTCTGTCAGAGCAAACCAAGAAGATTGTGGCATTTCCTTCAGGTACCCAAACCGATAGGCGTTGACCAACTCAGCGTGTTGATTGGCCTCCTTCACCATGCGTTCAAATGGCGTGAGATTTTGTTCTGCCAACCGCGCGCCAGATTTTTGTTTCAAATACTGCTCAATCAACCTTGCGGTGGAAGCATCATGAGTTGTGATTGAAGATCCACTTTTTAGATCTCTGAAAATGGGTCCGGCTTTTACCTTCCCGAGTTCGACTCCAAATTGATCAAAACTAAAAAGATTTAAAACCGCGCCTTCGACAAAAATTTGATGCTCGTACATTGCAACCAGAGCGCCCAAAGCCCTGGGAGTCAGTTGGTTGATAAGAATGGATGTGGTCGGTTTGTTTCCTTTAAACACTCGATGAGGCGCGAGAGTAGGATCAACTCTATCGTGCAGAACCTCTTTCAAAGTTTTCCCGAACGCGAGAGCTTGAGTTTGGGCAAAAAAGTTGGCAAGCAACTTCTTGTGATGATCTCCCAGTGGATTGTGACTTTTTGAAATCCCGATGAAGTCGGCAGGAACGAGCTGGTTTCCCTGATGAAATAATTGATAAAAAGAATGCTGGCCGTTAGTTCCGGCCTCGCCGAAGATTATTGGAGAACCGACATAATCGAATGCCTTCCCACTCCGATCCACACTTTTTCCGTTGCTCTCCATAAAAGCCTGTTGCAAATACGCCGGCAAACGGTGGAGATATTGGTCGTAAGGCAGGATGGCATGGGTTTCGGCATGATAGAAATTCGTGTACCAAATGCTGAGAAGCCCCAAGATCACAGGGATGTTGTGTTCAAAAGCAGTCTTTTCAAAATGCTCATCCATCGCGTTGGCACCGGCAAGAAGTTCCTGGAAATTATCGAAACCGATGTAGGTGGCGATGGAAAGACCGATGGCAGACCAAAGAGAATACCTGCCACCCACCCAATCCCAAAATTCAAACATATTGGCCGCATCGATCCCGAATTTTTCCACTTCGGCCTTATCTGTGGAAATCGCCACGAAGTGCTTTTTGATGGCTTCCTCTTTTGCTCTATTGGCTACCTCGCTTGCTTTGTGACCCCAAGATCGCCCGACGAACAGTTTGAGCCAATGAAACCATGTGGCCGGTTTATTAAACTGAAACCTTGCCGTTTCATCCAAAAACCATTTCTTTGCCGTTTCGGCGTTCGTCATAGTTTCCTGTGTGGTGAAAGTTTTGGAGGCCACGATAAATAATGTGGTTTCAGGATTAAGTTTCTTGATCACTTTTTCGGTAATATCGGTTCCGTCGATATTGGAGACAAAGTGAACGTTGACTTTTCCGGTCGCATAGGGTTTTAAGGCCTCCGTCACCATCACGGGACCGAGATCCGATCCGCCGATGCCAATGTTGACGATATCCGTGATCGGTTTGCCGGTATAACCTTTCCAATTCCCTGAGTTGATAGCCTCGGAGAATTGCTTCATGTGATCCAACACGGCATGAACGTCAGGAATTACATTAACAACCTTGTAGCGCAAGTTCCAGAGCTCGTTAGAAGTGACCAACACTTTTTTATTTCGCGGCGCTCTTAAGGCCGTGTGAAGCACCGCCCGATTTTCTGTCTGGTTGATTTTTTCTCCGGAAAACATCTGCTGGATGGCATCAGCCAAACCCGTCTGGCGGGCCAATTCAAATAAATGTTGCAATGTTTTGCCATCGACAAGATTTTTCGAATAATCGACAAAAATTTCAGCGCCGTTTGATTTGAATTCTTCATTAAAGCGCTTGGCCCGTTGCGGATCGGATTTAAATAAGCCGCGTAAATGCTGAGCTTGCATTTTCACAAAATCTTCTTGAAGTTTTTGCCATGCCTCTGTGCTTGTTGGATTGACAGTAGGCAACGCAAGCCGGGCGCCGGCAGGTGGTAAAATAACTAGGTGTAAGTCATCACCTTCACGAAAGGTGTCAATTACAAATCTCGAATTCTCATAGTTCGTCTTGATAAAATCTTTGATTAATTGCTCATGTTGGGCTTGGGACCCGTTACGCAATCCCAAAACAGCTGTGGCTCCATTCGTGTAAACTCGGCGTGTACCCCCTAAGCCTATCCACGAACGAAAAGCTTGGGATGACACGCCCCAGAAATTAATGGACTGATTTTTTTGGAGGTGTTGGTTTTTTGCAAATGAAAGACCAATAAAACCGTTAATAACATTAATCGCATGCGCCGCATCCATCACTTTTGGACCGGTAATCGTTATGGCAAGATTGCCATGCTCATCTTGTTTCATCTCTTTCACCTCAAACAAACGGTCAGAATACTGAGTGCGTAGAAATGTCTCAACTAATCTGATAAATTTATCTGGAGTTTCTCCACTCTGAGGGTTTAAATTTAAAATAGTGCTAACGGATTCAGGCATACGGATATAATTTATATCATTTACACCGATCTGAGACGCCAAACGTTCCCATTCAGCACGAGTTTTAGGTGAAACCCCATAAACAGACACGGCTGGTCTTTTGTTATAAGCATAAGAGGTATATATAAACTGTTTAGCAGTATTTATTGCCTTGTCTACGTCACTTAAATTCATAATTTCGCTGGCCAGCCGGGCGCCGGACGACTGATTCGCCGTTTGGCTGGGAAGCAAATGACTCTGTCCGCCAGATCGATTTTCAAGAAAGTGGGTCCCAGTTGATATTTTGGGATTCTCAAACAACATCATAGTAAGCACGTCATTGATGTAGAGATGCGTTTTCTTTCCGACGAGCCGATAGGGCAACATCAATTTTTCATAGTCTTCGACTTTTCTTCGAATTGAAAATTTAGAAGAAGTATCCGGCTCTTGATAAGTGTTCTCCACAATGAGAATTCTGTCGCTCAAATACTTCATGCGCTCAACAGTTTGTCTTAATTCTTCCGGGTTGAGAATATGAAGCAAAACTAAGCAGTCGAAAACCAAATCAAAAGACTTGGGGCGTAGGTTTATGTCAGTAATTTTGCCCAAATGAAGAGTGACGTTATTGAATCTCTTGAGATTCTGTCTGGCCCGTTCTATCATCTTCGGCGAAATATCATTTCCGACGACGCTTTCGGCCTGTCTTGCAAGTTCAGAAGTCATTCGTCCGATGCCGACGCCGACCTCAAATACCCGTTTGCCATTGATTAACTTTCCCAAAAACTTATGAATATCTCCCTGGAGTTTTAGTGACGCTTGCCGATTTTCGTGCAGAGAATACCGCGTGGTTTCAACCGCCAAAACATCGGGACGTTCAGCCCGCATATTCCAATGGCTTACAATTTCATTTCTGGAAATACGGGCTTTTTGTTCAGGAGTTAAGTGTTCATAAGTATCCCGCTCGTCGTCCGCGCCAGTGCCATCCGCAAGCCGCGC
>CAZVNB010000048.1:0-11328 GCA_964628355.1 uncultured Planctomycetia bacterium
GCCCTCAATTATCAGGAAAAAACACTTTCCTATACTCACAGCGTGTTGTCGGCGGATATTGAATTGTCACCCAAAAAAGGTCTGCGCGCCAAAATGTATGCGATAGTTTTTTGGATTACTAAAACCGATGATATCATACCCATTCAGGTCACTGGAGGGATATTGCCTTTATGAGCAATTTCATGGGTTGGCCGTCCCAGGGTTGTGGCGTGGGTCTCCGGAACAAGCATTACCAGTTTATTCTCTCTGAATGGCCAAAAATAGACTGGTTTGAGGCCGTTACCGAAAATTTCCTAGATACCGGTGGTCGGCCCTTGAAAGTGTTGCAGGAAATTCGTCAGCATTATCCCGTGGCGCTGCATGGTGTTTCTCTTTCTATCGGCTCTTGCGACGCGTTGGATGCTGAGTATTTAAAAAAAATAAAAGATCTCGTGGACCGAATCGATCCCTTCGTGGTGTCGGACCATTTGTGCTGGACAGGCGTCGATGGGGAAAACTTACACGATCTTTTGCCTCTTCCTTTCACGGAAGAAGCGATGAAGCATGTGACGCGCCGCATCAGCCAAGTTCAGGAAATTCTTGGCCGCGCGATTCTTCTCGAGAATATTTCGACGTATGTAACTTATAAACATTCGCAGGTGCCTGAATGGGATTTTTTGAGGGAAGTTGCCCGAAAATCCGGCTGCGGTATTCTGCTCGACCTGAACAATATTTTTGTGAACGCGACCAACCACTGTTTTGACCCATTTCGTTATCTGGAAGCTATTCCGCCGTCTATGGTGGGTCAATTTCATCTGGCCGGACACACGGACAAGGGCGCTTATCTTTTTGACACTCACAGCGCTCCGGTGGCGCCGAGCGTGTGGAAACTTTATGAAAAAGCGCTGCGTTTGTACGGGCCGGTTTCCACGCTGATCGAATGGGACGAGGAAATTCCTGATTTTTCACGTCTTTCCGAAGAAGTGGAAATGGCCCGCCGCATTTATGAAAAATCGCGTAAAGAAAAACCAAAAGAAGTGCCCGCGGTGCCTTTGTATTTTCCGGAAAACAGTTTTGCGCCACATCCGTCTCTTTTGAATGTACAGCGCGAGTTTAAAACGCGCGTGAAGGCGACTCAGGAAGGCAAAATAAGCGCTGATTTACTCAATCCCCAGGGGGGGTCCTCGGGGGAGGAGCGCATGGCTGTTTATGCACAGGGGTACATTGCCAGACTCGGTGAAGCGTTGGCTGAAGTGTATGAAACGGTGAGACATCTTTTGGGTAAAGAAGCTTTTACGGAGCTATGCGAGCTTTACCTGGAGCGTTTTCCATCTCATAATTACAATTTAAATCAAATCGGAAAAGAATTTCCAGGCTTTATCGGCAGTACACGTTTTGCCACAGAGCTTCCTTTTCTGCCGGATCTTGCCGCCATGGAGTTGGCCGTGGCGTCGGCATTTCACGCCTTTGACCAAGCGCCGTTTGACCCGGCTGTTTTGACGACATTGTCCGAGGAGGATTGGGAGAAAATGCTAGTGGTTTTCCAGCCCTCCGTACACGTGGTAGGCTCCCAGTGGCCGATTATCGATATTTGGAAAGCGCGAAAAACACCGTTGCCCGAGATGAATGTCCATTTGATCGGATGTCCTCAAAATGTTCTTATTTACCGGAGGGATCTTGAAGTGTACTGCGAGGTTATCGAAAAAAACCAAATGGAGCTTGTGCAACATTTATTGAGAGGCAATCCGCTCGGCCAAACATGCATGAGCGTGGCCGAGTCGGCAAACTCGGAGGAATTGCCGCTTGAACAGTGGTTTTCCTTTTGGACGGGACAGGGACTGATCGCGCGCGTGGGGTGACCTATTGCGCTTGGCATAAATAAGGGAGAAAAAAATGGATGAACCGACGATAAATGAAAAAAAACTTCCATGGTATTTCAAAAACTCGGTGTTGGTAATCGCCTTTTTAAGCGCGGGACCTTTGGCGTTGCCGCTGATTTGGTACCATCCGAAGATGACCGGCACAAAAAAAATTTTGTGGACGGTCGTAACGCTTGTTTTGACTTATTTTCTTACGCTATCGATGATTGAGGCGGTTAAAAAAATTATGGAGTCCTACCAGCAACTCAAAGCAAGTATGTAGCGCCCTAGCAGTCTGCTCAAAAAGCCTCATCCGCCGCGTTGCGTAGCGGCGGCAGTCAATGCCGCCACGGAGTGCCGCGATTAGTGGAATCACGGCCATCTGAGGTTTTTTCAGCAGACTGCCAAGGAGGGGATTAATCGGAGTACGTAAAGACAGTTGGGGTTTGTAAATCCGGGTGCAAGCTTTTGTGCACCGGGCAGTTTTGGCCGATGCGTTCAAGTGTCTTTCGATCATCCGGTTTTATCCCTTTGGGCATACGCACCTGAATGCTGAGTTTGACGATCCGCCGCATAGCATCCGCAGACATTTCTTTTGTGATATCCGCCTGGGCACCTTTTAAATCGATCCCGTGCTTTTGGGCATAAATGCCCATGGTTGTCAGAATGCAACTGACCAGAGACGCGGCCAACAGGTCGGTTGGCGAAAAAGCCGCACCCTTTCCCATATTGTCTTTGGGAGCATCGGTTTCAATGGTTTGCCCCGAGGGACCATGAGTAAGCAGGCAATGAAGATTTCCCTGATAGAGCGCTTTGATTTTTACCATTTCATTTGCGCATGATGAGTTTTTTCATAGGCACTGATTTGATTTTCCTGTTTCAGCGAAGTCCCGATCTCGTCCAATCCATGAATCAATCTTTCTTTCACCGCTGAGTCCAACTCAAAATGAAATGAAATTTCCTCCGGTAGAAGCAGTGTGACGCGCTGTTCATGCACATCCACGGTCGCTTCGAGTCCCGGATATCGGTCGACCATTTGAAAAATTTCTTCGACTTCTGTTTCGGAGAGTTCTATGGCCAGAAGAGAATTTTTAAAACTGTTGTTGCGGAAAATATCGGCAAAAGCGGGAATGCGCTCTTTTCCGTTTTGTCTCCAGGGGGCGACCACAACTTTGAAACCGTCTTGTGTGATGGCCCACACTGCGTGTTCGCGGCTGGAACCGCAACCGAAATTGTTTCGTGTGACGAGAATGGAAGCATCCTTAAAGCGCGCTTTATTCAATGAAAAATCCGAATTGGGTTTCCCGTTGGCCAGATAACGCCAATCATAAAAAAGCTGCGGCCCGAAACCGGTTCTCGCGATGGATTTTAAAAATTGTTTTGGGATGATTTGATCGGTATCGACATTCGAGCGGTCGAGTGTGGCGATAAGGCCGCGATGATTTTTAAAAGGCTTCATTTCCAGCTCCGAATATCCACAAAGTGGCCTTCAATAGCGGCGGCGGCGGCCATTTCGGGACTTACCAAATGCGTGCGACCGCCTTTTCCTTGGCGGCCTTCGAAATTACGATTCGAGGTTGAAGCGCAGCGTTCGCCGGGTTGTAAATAATCCGGATTCATGGCCAGGCACATACTGCAACCGGATTGCCGCCAATCGGCTCCGGCCTGACTGAAAATCTTGTGCAACCCCTCGGATTCGGCTTGTTTCAAAACTTGTTGGGAGCCTGGTACGATAAGCACACGAAGGCCTTTGGCAATTTTTCTTCCTTTAAATACTGCCGCGGCTGCGCGCAAATCTTCGATGCGTGCGTTGGTACAGCTTCCGATGAAAACGGTATCAACGGCGATGTCCGTTATTTTCATGCCGGGCTTGAGACCCATATATTCCAAAGCGCTTTCCACATCTTTATGGCTATAACCTGGTACTTTGTTGGGCTGTGGAATAGCCTCGGTGACATCCAACACCATGCCTGGGTTGGTGCCCCAAGTAACCTGTGGGGCGATTTTGGAAGCGTCGATTTTAAGCTCACGGTCGAATGGGGCGCCCGCGTCTGTCGGCAGCGTCTTCCAGTAGGCCAGAGCTCTTTCAAAAGCCATTCCTTGTGGCGCAAAAGGGCGTTTGACGGTGGAAATATATTGAAACGTAGTTTCATCCGGCGCCACCAGGCCCGCACGCGCGCCGGCTTCGATGCTCATGTTGCAGAGCGTCATACGAGCCTCCATCGAAAGCCCCCGGACGGCGTCGCCCGTGTACTCAAGCACGTAGCCTGTGCCGCCTGCCGTGCCAATAGTGCCGATCAATTTTAAAATCAAATCTTTGGCCGTGATTCGATTCGATAATTTCCCGTGAAATTCTACGCGGAATGTTTTTGGTTTTTTCTGCGCAAGCGTTTGTGTTGCCAGCACATGTTCTACTTCGGAGGTGCCAATGCCGAGCGCAAAAGTGCCAAAAGCGCCGTGCGTTGACGTGTGTGAATCACCGCACACGATAGTCGTGCCTGGAAGCGTCAACCCCAGCTCCGGCCCGATGATGTGCACAATGCCTTGTTCCTCGCTGTCCAAATCGTAAAGACGGATGCCGAATTCTTTGCAATTTTTCGTGAGCGCTTCGATCTGAGCTTTAGAAATGGGGTCTTTGATGTTATGGCGGTCGTCGGTGGGCACGTTGTGATCCATTGTGGCAAATGTGAGGTCGGGTCGGCGCACCTTGCGATGGGCCAGGCGCAGCCCTTCAAATGCCTGCGGGCTTGTCACTTCATGCACCAGATGACGGTCTATGTAGAGAAGTGCGGCGCCATCGGGAAGTGTGGTTGCCAGATGCTCATTCCAAATTTTTTCAAAAAGAGTCTTGGCCATAGAACTAACAGTATATAACGCAAAAATGTGAATTCAAGTTTAAGTTGTGAAATTCGAAATTCGATTGGCATTGAGCTTTGTCATGGTAAGATAGGAAAAAATAAAAAGGATATTTCGTGATGAAAAAATGGCTGTGGGTACTGGCGTTGGGCGTGTCTTTTTTTGGGTTGGCATCTCCGGGACAAGCGGAAGGGGAGGAAATAGTGAAGATCAAGATAGAAACGACGATGGGGGATATTTACGCGGATTTGTATGCCAAGGAAGCGCCCAAAACGGTGGAAAATTTTGTGACTCTTGCTAAAAAAGGGTTTTATGACGGGATCATTTTTCATCGAGTCATCCCTGATTTTATGATCCAGACGGGAGATCCGACGGGTACCGGCACGGGAGGCCCTGGGTATCAATTCGCCGATGAGTTCTCGCCAAATTTGAAGCACGATAAACCTGGTGTTTTTTCCATGGCTAACTCCGGTCCCGGCACGAATGGCAGCCAATTTTTCATCACGGAGGCTCCGACACCGCATCTTAACAGCCGCCATTCCGTGTTTGGGCAAGTGACCGAAGGAATGGATGTCGTGAAAAAAATAGCCGGCGCGCCGCGTGACGGCAATGACAAGCCTCGCCAAGAAATTAAAATGACGAAAGTGACGGTGCTATAAACGGCACCATTTGAAAGGCGTGTTGTGCCCGAAATAAACGCGGCACTCAATCTTACCAGTGTTGTCCTCCTTGTGCTCGGCTACACGCTGATTCGTCAGCGTGCGATCACCGGCCATATCCTTTGCATGCTTGGTGCTACGGCCACCTCCACATTGTTTCTGGGCTGCTATATTTATTATCATTTGCATCACGGCGCCACACGTTTTCCAGGAACCGGGTGGAGCCGGCCTGTTTATTTTTCGATCCTTATTTCACACACCATCCTGGCGGTTATACAAGTACCCCTTATTTATATGACATTGAGGTTGGCGTTTAAAAACCGTTTTGAGGCGCATAAACGCTTGGCGCGCATCACTTGGCCGATCTGGGTGTACGTGTCGGCGACAGGCGTTGTGATTTATTGGATGCTTTACCGGGTGCAGTGGATATGAGGGCATTGCAAGACCGCTACGGTTTCATGTTCTGGTTTCGCTGGATCGTTGCATTCGCTGGCTCTTTTATTGTTTCCGCGGCTGCGTGGACCTGGTTTTTGACTCACTTTTTTGGACCGATCCAGGCAGAAGAGCTGGTTCTGGTTTGGACCGCATCCGTTTTTGGAAGCTGGTTTCTCCTGTTGATCCCCTTTATGCGGAAAAAAGAACAAATTTGGAAACGTCTTAATTCGGATCAGGAAAAATCCGTGGATGCTTCGTTTACCGGCATGGCTTTTTTTATCGGTTTTTTTATCGCAAGCGCCGTGTTCTGGAGCTGGGTTTTTAAAAAACGCATCTTGCCGGACACTGCGGGTTTTGATTCGCTGTGGATGAAAGCGGTATTTTCAACCTGGCTTGTGGCCCTGATCCCTATTCTTGTATGGATGTACCGCAAGGCCGACAGGATTTTTGAAAACGCAAATGCCAAGCAAACTTATGAGCCTCGGTTCAAAATACACTGGATCGAGCCTGAAAAACGGCTGCTTCCCGAGGCTTTGGTTCAGCAAATCAAAAAATCCAGACCCACTCTCCCCGGAGGGCATCTAGTCAACGCGAAGTTAAAAAACGGCGGCACGTCCGAGCACCTTTTTGTCTTGGCAGGCAAGGAAGTGGCCGGAATATACGATCCTAAGACCCTGGATTTCGATGTTTCCGAGCTTCAAGAACTATCTGTTTTGGAAAGCACCTATTTGCCGGTCTTCGATGAAAGCAAGTGGGTTCGTTTTAATATCAAACCGTAATCCTCCAAATTTAAAATTTAATCATTCAGAATTGTATGGATGACAAACCCAAAAATTAGAAATTATGCATTAGAAGATAAAAATATTAGTAGATAAAATAACTAGAAACAACCTAATGGGCGTTATTCAAAACAAAGCTTAAACATGAGAAAATTGTCTTACAAAAAATGCTTGACAGAACCGAAGCGATATATGACCATGACCCTCTCAATAACATGCTGAAACTTGCAAATTTAATGCTCAACGGGACACCCAGAGTAGCCGTCAGTTTTAAAGATAATATTCTGTCCGAAACCATTAAAGAAATTGCGGATTTTGGTCTTGATATCGTCGAGCTAAGAATAGATCAATATTCCTGTTTTGACGCTGCTTATGTTATTCGCGAAATCAAAAGGTTTAGGGCTTTCCCTTCTATTGCCACCATTCGATCAGGAAAAGAAGGCGGCCGTTGGAATCTCTCGGAGAAAAAAAGACAAGAGTTATTCGAAAACATTTTACCGTATGTGGATGCAATAGACATTGAACTTTCCTCAAAAACAATTTTAAAAAACGTTGTTTTAAAGGCTCATAAGTCAAAAAAACTCGTGTGCGTTTCTTACCACAATTTTGACAAGACACCCGCAGCTAAGAAATTAAATCAAGTTCTTAAAGAAGCCAAATCTTTTGGGGCAGACATAGTTAAAATTGCGACACTTGCCAAGAGCGGGGAAGATGTCAGGATTTTAGCCGATTTTACAATTCAAAATAACTCAAAAAATATAATCACTATTTCAATGGGCTCGGAAGGCAGTATCTCAAGAGTGTTTTTTCCAGCTCTAGGTTCTTTAATAACCTATGTCTCTTTGGGGGGCGCAACTGCCCCTGGACAGCTTGACTATACTTTAACAATGGATCTTTTGCGCCGGATGTATCCAAAGTACAACCAAGAAAAGATCAATTCTCTTAAGCTTATAGAATTAGCCTAAGACTTCATTCAAACTGCCATTTTTGAACCTCCACTCTGCTTATTCACAAAATATAAAATTCTATAATTAGTACATAACATTATTATTTTAAGTATGTTATGATATTAAAAATTAAATGGACTAAAATAGTCTGAATAGAGTATAATTCAGGTGGAGGTAAGACCATGATTCAGCTATCTCAAAATGCCAAAATTGCGGTCCAGCGACTTGTGTCTGAACAAAAAAAACCAGACGCTTTCTTAAGGATAGGGGTCAAGGGGGGTGGGTGTTCCGGCATGACCTATGATGTGAAGTTAGATGATCGACAAAGCGAACTTGACCGCGTGTTCGACTTAAGCGGGATTAAGGTCGTTTGTGATTCAAAAAGTTTTATCTATCTCGATGGCATGACCATCGATTTTTCCAATGAACTTGTGGGGGGAGGCTTCCACTTCATCAACCCGAATGCTTCGGGCACTTGCGGTTGTGGCACCTCGTTTGCCGTATGAAATTCACGACTAAAACCGAATATGGCCTTCTGTGCATGATCTACATGGCGCGCCAAGCCGAACGAACCTGCCTTAGCATCAAAGAGATCGCGGCGCATGAAAACTATCCGGCGCCCTATATCGAGAAAATTTTGCAAATGTTGCGCCAAGCGCAACTGGTCACGTCCCACCACGGCAACCAGGGAGGATATTCGCTGTCACGCAAGCCTTCGGAAATCACGCTGAAACAAGTGATCGACGCGTTGGAGGGAGGCACGTTCAAAATATTTTGCGCACCGCAAACGCGCGAAGACATCGTGTGCACGCATTTTTGCCTATGCGGGGTCAAACCCGTATGGCGAAAAACCAAACAGATCCTCGACGAATTTTATAATTCAGTGACGCTGGAAATGATGACACAAGACGAAATTACGATGCGAAAGATGTTGGCGGCGTAAGGAAAGCCCTATGAGTAACAAAATTATACAAGAAAAGGAAAGCCCTATGAGTAACAAAATTATACAAGAAATTGCAAATCAAGAATACAAATACGGTTTCCAGTCGCCGATAGAGTCGGACACGTTCGCCAAAGGGCTGAGCGAAGAAGTCGTCCGCCGGATCTCCGAACGGAAAAAAGAACCGCCGTTCATGCTTGAGTGCCGTTTGAAAGCGTTTCGTCATTGGAAGACCATGAAAGAGCCGCGCTGGGCCAACGTGACTTATCCCGAGATCGATTATCAAAACATCATTTATTATTCGGCGCCGAAAATGACCGAGAAAAAGAAAAGCATGGACGAAGTGGACCCCGAGCTTAAGAAAACATTTGAGCGCTTGGGTATTTCGCTGATGGAGCAAAAAAAATTGGCCGGAGTGGCGGTGGACGCGATTTTTGATTCGGTGTCGGTGGCGACGAGCTACAAGCAAAAGCTATTGGAAGTCGGCGTGGTTTTTTGTTCATTTTCCGAAGCGGTGGAGAAATACCCTGAGCTTATCAAAAAATACATGGGCTCGGTGGTGCCGTACACGGACAATTATTTCGCCGCTCTCAACGCGGCGGTGTTTTCGGACGGCTCTTTTGTTTACATTCCTAAAAACGTCAAAGGCCCGATGGAACTTTCGACTTATTTTCGCATCAATACGGAAGGTTCGGGGCAGTTTGAGCGCACGCTGATCGTCTGCGATGACAATGGTTACGTGAGTTATCTGGAGGGCTGCACGGCGCCGAAGTTTGATTCCAACCAGCTGCACGCGGCGGTGGTGGAGCTGGTGACGCTGGACAACGCTGAAATCAAATATTCGACCGTGCAAAACTGGTATGCAGGCGATCCCGCGACGGGAAAAGGCGGCATTTTTAATTTTGTAACCAAACGCGGCAAGTGCGCGGGCAAGAACTCTAAAATCTCTTGGACGCAGGTGGAAACCGGCTCGGCGATCACGTGGAAATATCCTAGCTGCATTTTGGTGGGTGACAACTCGATCGGGGAATTTTATTCGGTGGCGCTTACCAACCATTTTCAGCAGGCCGACACCGGCAGTAAAATGACGCATATCGGCAAGAACACGAAAAGCCGCATTATTTCCAAAGGCATTTCCGCGGGCTGTTCAAACAACAATTACCGGGGCGCTGTGGTGATAAAAAAATCGGCAGAAAATGCGCGCAATTTCACGCAGTGCGATTCGCTTTTGATCGGCGCGCAGTGCCGCGCGAACACTTTTCCGTACATCGAGGCGCAAAACCCCAGCGCGCAGTTGGAGCATGAGGCGACGACTTCTAGAATCAGCGACGACCAGCTTTTTTATTTCCAGCAGCGGGGGATTGCCCTCGCCGACGCGATGGACGCGATACTCAATGGTTTTTGCAAGGACGTTTTCCGTGAGCTACCCGGGGAGTTTGCGGTGGAGGCCACTAAGCTTTTGGGATTGAAACTGGAAGGAAGCGTGGGATGAACAACGGTAAACTGATGTTGCAAGTGCACGGCCTGGAGGCCGGCATTGAAGGCAAGACGATCTTAAAGGATTTTCATTTGCAGGTTCACGCCGGCGAGGTTCACGCCATCATGGGTCCCAACGGCTCGGGCAAAAGCACGTTGGCAAAGGTGCTGGCCGGCGACCCGCTGTTCGAGGTTACCAAGGGCCAAATCCTGTTTGAAGGCCACAACCTGCTAAGTTGGGAACCGGAGGAACGGGCATTGCACGGGATTTTTCTCGCTTTTCAGTATCCGGTGGAGATTCCCGGCGTCAATAACGGGAGTTTTTTGCGCATGGCCTATAATGCGAAACGCAAATTCAACAAGCAGCCGGAACTGGACCCGCTGGAATTTGACGAGCTCCTGCGCGAAAAAATAAAAATTGTGGACATGAAAGAGGATTTTATCCGCCGCTCGGTCAATCATGGTTTTTCGGGAGGCGAAAAAAAACGCAATGAAATCGTGCAAATGGCTGTGTTGGAACCCAAGCTTGCCGTGCTCGACGAAACGGATTCGGGCCTGGACATCGACGCGCTTCGCGAAGTGGCTGCCGGCGTCAACCAATTAAGAAGCCCTGACAACGCGATGATTGTGATCACGCATTATCAAAGATTGCTCGAGCACATCCGGCCGGATGTGGTGCATATTTTATCCAACGGAAGGATTGTCCGGTCGGGCCAGGCATCGTTGGCGCTGGAACTGGAGAAAAAAGGCTATGAAGGAATTGAGATCCATCGCTGAACCGATCGTCGTTCAGGACAGGCAGCTCGTCGAAGGCCTCATTCAAATACCGCTGGAGGCGGTTGGTAGGGTTGAATTTCGCGCCGGAGCTTCTTCGCGGTCGCGTGTGCTGCTGGATTTTGATTCGGCATTGCTGGAAATGACGGGGCTTTCCGCAGCCCCGACCAACGTGCCGCAATCAAGAGATTGCGGCCATGAAAAAGAAAATACCGTCGAATGTGATTTTTTTCTCGAGCCAGGCGCCTGCGTCGATGTGTTTCATATTTTGGAGGGCAATGCTCCCGCCAGCTTGTCGGTAAAGATCCGTTATCACTTAAAAAAACATGCGACGCTTAATGCATGGCTTTATGTGGGCATGGACGATTTTTCATGTTTTGAGCAGGACGTATTCTTCAGGGAAGAGCATGGTTTTGCATCGCTTCGTGGATTGTCGATTGTGGGACAAAACGCGCAAGTTTATCATAAGGTCAAAGCCGAGCACTTGGTGGGCCATTGCATTAGCCGACAATTTTTTAAAAGCATCACCGCCGGGCAGTCCAAGTCTGGGTTTGAGAGTCTGGTTTCCGTGTCCAAGGGCGCCGCGAAATCAGATTCAAAGCAGTTGAATAAAAATTTAATTTT
>CAZVNB010000049.1:0-25046 GCA_964628355.1 uncultured Planctomycetia bacterium
CTTTATACCTGTTTAACGGATTTCACTTCCGAATGCCATTTCCACAATTCGTAAATAGGCGGATAAATTAAAAGTTCCATTATAAAACTTGTAAAAAGACCGCCGATCATTGGCGCGGCAATTCGCTTCATGACATCAGCACCTGCTCCCATAGACCACATAATCGGCAAAAGACCTATCATGGCAGCTAGCACCGTCATCATTTTCGGACGAATGCGTTTCACGGCTCCATGAATCACAGCCTCTTGAAGATCTCGGCGGGTAATCATCTTCCCAGCCTTTACGGCGTCCTTATAAGATATGTCGAGATAAAGAAGCATAAAAACACCCGTCTCGGCATCCAGTCCCATAAGCGCGATCATCCCAACCCATGTGGCAATAGATACATTGTAACCTAAAAAATACATAAACCAAACAGCTCCTACCAACGAGAATGGCACCGCAAGCAATACGATTCCCGTTTTAATCCAGGACTTGGTATTCATATAAAGAAGCAGCACAATAAGAAGGATCGTCACCGGAACAACAATGGCCAATCGCTTTTTCACGCGAATCATATTTTCATATTGTCCGCTCCATAGAATCGAATAACCATCCGAAACGCGGACGCTATCGGCTACAGCCTTTTTGGCCTCTTTGACGAAGCTTCCTACATCACGTCCCACGACATCCACATAGACATATCCTGATAAACGTCCATTTTCATCACGAATCATCGACGGACCCTGGACAAATTTAATATCGGCAATGCTAGAGACAGGCACTTGCAGGCCGGACGGAGTTCGTATCAGCATTTCTTTGAGAACTTCCGGATGATCTCGATAATCACGGCCATAACGGACCCGAATAGGATAACGTTCCCTTCCTTCGATGGTCTTCGATACTTCTTCACCGCCGATGGCTGCAGATAAAGTTTCCTCCACGCCCTCGACGGTGAAATGAAACTGTGCCAAGCGCTCCCTTTTTAGCTCATAGTCGATAAAATAACCTCCCGCCACCCGTTCAGCAAATACACTTCTGACGCCACGGATGGGCTTAAGCGCGTTCTCGACCTCCAAGCCTATTCGTTCGATTTCTTTAAGGTCGCTGCCATAAATTTTAACGCCTACGGGAGTCTTGATCCCAGTACTCAACATGTCGATCCGGTTTTTTATTGGCATCGTCCATGAGTTCGCCGATCCAGGAAAGCGCAGTGCTGAGTCCATTTCATCGATCAATTGGTCATAACTAATCCGGTCTGGCCAAATATGGGTTAAGGGCTCATGAAAAACTTTCGGAAGCGCTGAATACCAGCGTTTGACTTCCCGCCACTCATGTTGTGGTTTCAACACAACAACAGTTTCCATCATAGAAAGTGGGGCCGGATCAGTGGATGTCTCGGCACGTCCGGCTTTTCCATGAACTCGCTCCACTTCATGGAAACTTTTTAAAATGCGATCTTGCGTTTGTAATAATTTCTCCGCTTGTGCCACCGAAATACCGGGGAGAGTAGTCGGCATATAAAGAATAGTCCCCTCATTCAAAGGGGGCATGAATTCAGAGCCCAATCTCAAATAAACCGGAATGCAACTTAGAAGCAGAAATAACGCTCCGACAATCATTATCTTTGGATGTTTTAAGGCAAACCGGGCCGGGGGTTCGTACAAACGATGAAGCGCGCGACTGATGGGGTGACGCTCTTCGGCGTAATACTTGCCGACCATAACCGAACCCGCTATCCGCGCAAGCCATCTTGGCCGAAAATGAAAAGGGTCCATCCGGGTAAAAAGCATTCGTAGCGCGGGATCAAGCGTGATGGCTAGAATAGCGGCGATCGCCATGGCAAGATTTTTACTGATAGCCAGTGGCTTGAAAAGGCGTCCCTCTTGACTTACAAGAGCAAAAATTGGCAAAAATGCCACTGCAATAACAAGCAGCGAGAAAAACACGGAAGGTCCGACTTGTTTGAGCGCTGCAAGACGCACGGCATGGTAATCACCCTTCCGTCCCCCTGATTGCCACTCTTCAAGTTTTTTGTAGGCATTCTCAACTTCCACGATGGCCCCATCCACCAATACACCGATAGAAATCGCGATGCCTGCCAAAGACATGATATTGGAGGTGATGCCCATCATCGACATGGGAATGAAAGCTAAAATGACTGAAACAGGAATCGTGACTATAGGCACAATCGCGGATGGGATATGCCAAAGAAAAATGAGGATGACCAGGCTTACAATTATCAATTCTTCAACCAGCTGACGTTTTAGAGTCGCAATGGACCGGTGAATCAAGTCAGAGCGGTCATAAGTTTCTATAATCTCAACGCCCTTAGGGAGATAAGGCTTCAGTTCTTGAATGCGCTGCTTGACTCGGTCAATCACGTTGAGCGCGTTCTCGCCGAAGCGCATGATAACGATGCCTCCTACTGTATTTCCGAGACCGTCCAGGTCAGAAAGACCGCGGCGCATTTGCGGCCCGATGGCAACCGTGGCGAGATCTTTGACACGAATATCCCGTTTGTCCCCAGAGGCTACAACGGCATTTTCAATATCTTCTTTGGATTTAGAATACCCATGAAACCGGATCATGTGTTCGACTCCGGAAAGCTCGAGCAAGCGTCCGCCCATTTCGGCGTTGCTGCTTTTTACAGCGTCCATGACATCCGAAACCGTCATGCCATATAAAGCAAGCTTCGTGGCATCGACAATGACCTGGTATTCTTTTTGAAAACCTCCGATGGAAGCGATTTCCGCGACTCCAGAAACCGATTGCAACTGATACCTTAGTGTCCAGTCCTGATAACCCCGAAGATCGGCTAGACTCAATTTGTTTGTTTTATCTACGAGGGCATATTGGTATACCCACCCCACACCCGTCGCATCGGGGCCAAGCTCTGTTTTCACTCCTTCGGGTAAATTGGGAATAATTTTATTCAAGTACTCCAGAACTCTGGAGCGCGCCCAATAAATATCTGTGCCATCTTCGAAAATTACATACACGTAGGAAAAGCCAAAGTCCGAGAAAGCTCGGATATCCTTGACTTTTGGCGCCCCTAAAAGGGCGCTCACAATGGGATAGGTCACCTGATCCTCGAGGATATCAGGACTCCGATCCCAACGGGAATAGATGATAACTTGGGTATCCGAAAGATCCGGAATGGCGTCCAGCGGCACATGCTTCATCGCTTGCAACGCAAAAGCCACGCCAATAGCAGTTGCTAGGATCACGAATATTTTATGACGCGCTGAAAATTCTATAATTCGCCCTATCATGACGCCATACTCCCCTCATGAGCGCCTGCAACGCTTGATCTTAACCGACTTTCCGAGTCGATAAAAAAGTTACCGTTCGAAGCGACTTTTTCCCCGGCCATTAACCCCTCTTTTACTTCGTAATATCCATTCACTTTATTCCCCAAAATAACTTCCCGAGGTTTAAAAACGCCCTTTTCATCCACAAACACGATGACTCGGCTGCCGGTAAATAAAGGGGTATCTTCCGACACCACGAGAGTATTTCCTAAATCGACGGCTATGGAGCCGCTGACCGCCATATCCGGCTTCAGGCCTGGAGGAACATTTTCGACTAAAACTCTGGCCCGGATTGTGCCGGTTTCCATGTCTATTTTGTTATCCATGAATTCCACCTTGCCCGTTAGCTTTGCATCCTGAAGGCCGGTGGCTTGCATCGTAACCAAGTCTCCGTTTTTTATCAGTGATGCGTCTTTTTCCCGTAGCTGAATGTAAACCCAAACACCGCCGGCGTTGTCATGGAAAAGAAGCCTTTTGTCGGGAACACCGGCTTCTTCGAGAGCTTTTACCCACTCCCCGCTTAGGCCAAGATCTGAAAACTTGATCGCTATTTTTTCTCTGCCTGTCAACCCCCGTAGTTGTGAAACGGGCGTTCGACTTTTCTCGCGCTGATAGTTCAGAACTTCTTCACGCAGAAAATCGATCTGGAGTTGATACAGCTCTGGGTCATGGGCAACATGCCCCCAAGCCTGCATTGTTTTTTTAAACGGCATCCACTGGACCGATGTCGTGCGAATATCGACTCGTTTTCTTTCAGTGTCGTTGATAGTCACAGGCAGTCGTCCTTGCACTGAAAAACCCGTCGTTTCAGGAGAAGAGGAATCCGCATGGTCACGCAAAACAAGTTTCATATGACAAATCGGGCAGTTTCCAGGTTTATCCGATACGACTTGTGGATGCATCGGGCAATAATATTTATTGGCAACAGGTGTTTGGTGGCCAAGTATGTCCTGGGCGGCAACCACAGTCCCTATTCCGCCTGTTATTAAACAGGTAACTGTGCCCATAAGAATTAAGTATTTTTTTGAAAAATAAAACATCGGGGACTCCTTTTTTTGTGTAAAAAACACGCGTTAACTTAATTGGTTTAACGCGTCACAAGAAAAGAAGATTACAAGCGGTAATCGGAGTAAATTTGGTAGAGGGGTTCTTTTGGGGATTGTGATTTGGCGGTAGATTCTTCTGAAATAATGGGTCTGGTCCGTGTCTGGGAAGACTGTATCACTGACTTGTCGGACAACAACTCAAAACGAGAAAAGGAAGCAGGAATACCGGCGGATAGATTTTCTGTGCGTGCCTTAATAGAGCAATCGCAATGCGAGTCGCAACAGACATCTTTTGGCGCCATCTGCATCTCCGCAGCACACGGCAGAACCGCAAACGCTGTCATAGACGCTTCGGCCACGGGGACTAAAGTGACAAACAACGCGACCAGCAAAACAGGCCATTTCGTGAGTGAATTAAGCATAGATGTATTATACCATACTTTTTTTGACTTGGTAGGCCCTTGCGGTTTTTTGTTCGTGACCGCTAAAAGACATGTCCCCCTTAATCCGGTTGGCGGTTTAATATATCGATCAACTCTTGAACCAACAAAGCGTGTTTTTTCTCTTCGGCGATTAGCCTTTCAAGGTGCGCGATGATTGAGTGATTCCTGAAACGCTTCTGGCATTCTTCGAGTAAGGCCTGATAGTCCACGATGCTTTTCTCTTCGAGCTTGAGCATTTTGTCAAAGCGTGTCCCCCAAACTTCTTTATAAAAGTGTCGTTTCATCGAAATTCGCAGATTTCAACGATAAGTTTGAGCAACTCCGCGTGATGTTTTGTGTCATCCATTAAAATCTTAAAAATACGCTTCACTTGTTCTCGGTCTTTTTCGCTGAAATAATTCATGTCATCCGAATTCAAGCTGTATAGCGTAAGAGTGTAAACATCCACTTCCTCTTCTTCCAGGCAATGGGCAATTTTGCGGATGAAATCGTCCGGTAGTTTCATGACACGGCGAATACCCTGTTTTTCCCCAGACTTTTGGCCTGGAACATCGCCTGATCTATTTTTTCGATAAATTGAGTCTTATCCAAATTGCTTGCATCCTCAAAAGAAAATAGTCCGACGCTGACCGTAAGAGAAATGTAATCCCTTTTCGTCTTAAAACGGCGCTGTCTTATATTTTGCAGGATCCTTTCGGAAATGACCTCCGCGGCTTCGAGTTTCGCTTCCGGCAAGATAATCACAAACTCATCGCCGCCGTAGCGACCGATAATATCTATTTTCCGGATGCTTTCGTTTAAGACAAGCGCCACTTCCCGTAGCACATAATCCCCCGTCAGATGGCCGTAAGCATCGTTTATTTCTTTGAAACCGTCCACATCGACCATTATGCCGGATAAAATGTGGCTGTGCCTTTTCGACCGCTCAACTTCTCTTTCTATTTCTCCAAGTAAATGCCGGTGATTGTACAAGCCTGTCACATCATCTGTCATGGACTGAGTTTCTAAAACACCCATTAAACTTTCCAATGACTTCTTCTGCGCATGAATCTTGTCATTCAAGCTTCCGAGGTGCCATCCAAAAAGACCGAACGCCAGTGGCGTGAGAAGAGCCATGTAAATATAATAATAAGAGTGTGTTACTATTTCCTGCATGATGCGGTCAAGACTTACATCGCCGGAAATAACTACTCTAAAAAAAAGACTCCCCACCGGCGCTCCCAATCCCAAAAGCGCCCCGGCTATCCATCCGCTTGTTTTAAAAGATTTAGCCATTACTTAATCCTACCATTACGAATTGGATACTATTTATTCTCCTTCAATACAAAATTTGCCTCGTTAGCGCCCTCCTTGATCTCGACTGTTTGTTGGGTTTTGCCAAACCACTCCTGCCATACCTCGATTTCGTATTTGCCTATGGGCAGATTTTCAATGGAAAAATTCCCGTTGGCATCGGTCATGGCGAAAGGTTCCTCCAGAACCAAGATATACGCGCTCATCCAAGTGTGACCCGCATCGCAGCGCAATTTTAATATTCCGGGCTTCTCGAGTTTTTTATTTACTTCCATTCCTGGGATCGGCACAGCAATGTTGAACACGGTGGCCTTATCCTCATTGAATGCATGCGCGTTGTGCAGCACAACGTCACTGCTAGTGATTGTGAGTGTCGAACCAGTGGACAGCGCCTGTACGTGCGGAACAAATTCGCAATGAACTTGGTCGAGCGATCCTTTTCCGGGAGCTGCCGATCCTTTAAGTCCCAAGACCTTGACGACCGCGTTGGCAACGCCTTTGTTTTCGCCAAGCACGATTTTTGGAATTTCTTGATGATTGCCACAAATAGGAACATCGCTTTTGACCTCAACCGTTTCAACCGGCGGTGGAATTCCATCGAATGTGACGCGACCTTTCAAAACATCTTGCGCGGATACGGCCGACGAAAAAGCCGCCAAACCTAAAATAATAAGAAAACCGATCTTGTCTTTAATCATTTTATTCTCCTGCCTGTATTTTGTTCAAAATATCAGGGCGATCTTTTCCTTCAACATGAATTTGACCCATCGCTCCTTTATTGATGCGAAAAATACTGTGATCGACCATTAAATAGTCGCCTGGGACCGTGGTTGTGAATTCAACCGTGCTGGCGCTTCCAGCAGGGATAAGCGTCGTTTGAATATTATGATTTGGTTCTGAAAGCGACCCCTCGCGATAGACTTTATCAAACACAACGCCGATCGTATGAAACGACGAGGCAAGATTTGGACCGATATTTCCCACATAAAGCCTTATCGTCTGGCCGGTTTTTGCTTTCAGAGCATTTTCGCCCATCAAGGCTCCCACACTGCCGTTAAAAACAACGTAAGTGGGTTTCTCATCCAATCCTTTTTGCGAAGAGAAAGTCGTAAGCCCCTTGGTTCCAATTGGCTGCTCGGTATAAAATTCGCTTTGCATTACATAGTATTCGTGATCAACTTTGGGTAGTTTCTTCTTCGGTTCCACAAGAATAAGGCCATAGAGGCCATTGGCAATATGCACGGGGATCGGTGGCGCGCCACAATGATAGACAAAAAGACCCGGGCTTAACGCCTTGGCCTGAACAATCGATTCCTTGCCGGGTTCGGTCGACAGAATGCAGGCGGCACCACACGGTCCTGTCATCGCGTGAAAATCGATGGTGTGCGTATTTTTTGATCCTTCGGCATTTTTAAAATGAAATTCGATCGTATCTCCCTCACGCACACGAACAAAAGGACCCGGAACTTGTCCGTTGTAGCTCCAAAAATCATATTGCACCCCTTTTGAAAGCTCGCCACGAAACTCTGTCGACTCAAGGCGGACAATTACTCTGGCTTCAGTGTCGCGGTCAATCGGGGAAGGAACATTGGGAGCCGTCCCCAAGTGGGCCTCAATGACCGGAAGTTCTTTTGGCTTTGCAAAGGCCCCCTCGGCTCTCATAAAGAAAACTGCAACAAAGAACAAAACAAACCCACGAACTTTTCTCATCAGTAAAATCTCCTTTAAGAAAAACCCCGGATCTTTTTAATCCGTTTGGCGCTTTGTTCCATCACATTCTTCTCTAAAACCTGATAGAGCGCCCTGCAAGCATCCACTGTCGTGAAAATACCCACGAGCACGCCATCTTCCATGACCATCGCAGACCCATAGTGTTTATCTGCCATAACTTCCGCCACCTGCCACAAAGGCGTATCCGGCGCAACGATATACGGATCCTCGGAACAGACGTCAATCACCAGAAGATTCCTCGGGTCGATCGATTCGATTCCGCAAGCAACGTTTAACTCACGCTCGCTTAAGATGCCGATCAATTCACCATCCCTTGTCACCGGAAGATGCCTTATTCCGAATTTCGACATCCTATCCCTTGCTTTCTCGAGACTCTCTTTTGCTTCAATGGATTGTGGTTGCTGAGTCATAAAATCTTGCACGGTTGGTTCGCTTTTCATGGCTTTCTCCTTTCCTAACTTTTTTATTTCGTCTAGCAGTTTATCGGTTATATTTTTATTTATCTCGGTCAATTCCGCGGGAAGTTTGTTCCCGAAACGCTCAAAAAAATACCTTTGCTCCTTTATTTCACCCAGCCAATCACGCGGATCCATGGAAAAAAGCTCCGATTCTAGCCTGTCGGGCGTAAGATCCAAACCATCCAGCGAAATGTCTTTTGCGTACGGCAAGAACCCGATCGGTGTTTTTCTTGCCGCCGTTTTTCCTTCCACGCGATCAAGCATCCACTGCAAAACTCGCAGATTTTCTCCAAACCCCGGCCAAACGAATTTCCCTTGCGCGTTCCGCCGAAACCAGTTCACATGAAATATCTTGGGTGGATGCTTAAGACCTTTTCCTAGCTTGAGCCAATGCCCAAAATATTCTCCCATGTGGTAACCACAGAAGGGGAGCATAGCCATAGGGTCACGACGCACGACACCTGTTTTACCCGTCGCGGCCGCGGTAGTTTCGGATGACATTGTCGCTCCCGCGTATACCCCATGCGCCCAGTCCAAGGTCTCATACACAAGCGGCTCTAGACGTGCCCTTCTGCCGCCGAAGATAATGGCATCAAGTGGAACGCCTTTTGGGTTATCCCATTCAGGCCACAAAGAAGGGCATTGAGAAACAGGTGCTGTAAAACGGCTATTAGGATGCGCGCCGAGAAACCCCGATTCCGGAGTCCATGGGCGACCTCTCCAATCAGTGGCTTCTTTCGGGGGTTCACCGTCCAAACCCTCCCACCAAACACCTCCCTGTTTGGTCTTGGCCACATTTGTATAGATAGTGTTTCGGCGAATGGTTTGAAGGGCATTGGGATTGGTTTTTGAGTTCGTGCCCGGCGCGACACCGAAGAAACCATTTTCAGGATTAAGCGCCCACAGTCTTCCGTCAGTTCCCGGTCGGATCCATGCAATATCGTCTCCAACAGTCCAAATTTTATAACCAGACATGGATTTCGGCGGCACCAGCATCGCCAAATTTGTCTTTCCGCACTGGCTCGGGAACGCCGCCGCGACAAAATGAATTTCTCCCTTGGGGTTTTGAATCCCCATGATGAGCATGTGTTCGGCAAGCCAACCCTCGCGACGGCCAAGCCATGAGCCTATTCGAAGTGCTAGGCATTTTTTGCCTACCAGAACGTTGCCTCCGTAATTGGTCCCAACACTCCAAATTGTGTTGTCTTCTGGAAAATGACAAATAAATCTTTTCTTGTCGTCCAGATCCGCTTTGCTGTGCAGGCATCGGGTAAAATCATTGGAATTTCCAAGCTCATCGAGCGCCAGGCGCCCCATACGCGTCATGATACGCATGTTGAGCACCACGTACAGGCTGTCCGTCAGCTGGACACCGATCTTATTGAACTTCGAACCAGGAACGCCCATGAGAAAAGGGATGACATACATCGTGCGGCCTTTCATCGAACCTCGGAATATCTCGGACAATTTCTGGTAAGCCTCATTCGGCGCCATCCAATTGTTCGTAGGCCCAGCATCCTGTTTTGAATGCGTGCAGATAAACGTGAGGCTCTCGACGCGCGCGACATCGTCCTCCTTGCTGTGCGCGTAAAGACAGCCGGGCAAGAGCTCCTGATTCAGCTCTTCGACATCCCCGTTCCGCACGGCCTCGGCCGTCAAGCGGCTTCTTTCCTCTTCAGAACCGTCGCAAGTATAAACTGCGTTTGGCCGGCAAAGCTCCGTTATCTGCTCGATCCAAGCTTTCAGAGCTTCATTGGTCGTTAGATTTTTCGTGAATGCATCGTTGGACTTGGGTTTAATCGTGTTCATTTTTTTCTCCTAATAACACCATTCTTGTTCTTTCGTCATGCAATCTCTGTGTTCTTCATGGGGATGTCCTTGGTAGTTTTTTTCGGTCCATAGACGGTGCACTATTTCTACTGAACAATGCGCGCGCATGGCCAGAGCAGTCGACACGTTACCTAAAAATCGCTTTTCGTTTGATCCTAATCCACGCGGCCCTACAAAAATGCAGTCCGCACCCCACTGCTCGGCTTTCTCTAAAATAACATCTTTCGCGTCGCCTCTTATAACATCGGAAAAAGCTATTAGACCTTTCTCTTCGATCCGGCGTTTTTGATCGTCAACCATGCGATGCACCCAAGCAACGGAATCTTTATCATCGCCCCTCATCCAATATCGGATCGGAGGCGTAGGGAAAACAATCGCAATTGAAAGCCGCGTATCAATCGCTGTAATAATCCGTATCGCGGTTCCTTTTGGCCAATGGCGATTCAAGGCCGCTTGGAATGCATCTTCCGATTCTTGTGAACCGTCAAAAGCAACAACAATTCGAGGGGGCGACACAGATTCCTCTTGGCGGCCACGGGCGATACGTAGATTCCCATGTAAATGTGAGAGAACTTTCTGGGAAACACTCCCGAATACAAGCCGCCCTGCAGCGGAACGCCCATGAGAACCAAGAATTACAAGGTCCGGTTTCCAGGACTCCGCTTTGGCGATCACGCCTACTGCCGGAGTTTCCAATACGGCTTCGGCTTGTATCTTCCAACCTGGAAAATAATTTCTAAGTTCCTCGGCGGCCCGTTCGGCAGTGATTTTGGCTTCTTCGAGCGATGATTCCATCAAGCGGAATTCGTTCTCCAACATAAATGAATACTGGGAGACTAGACCCGGATCGGTAAGAATATTGGACGCTCCACGCCACATCTCAGCCACGGTCAACACGATCACATCCGCCTTCTTCGGCAAACCGGCTCTTCGTAAATCCAACAGCGCTTTATCCGAACAATCTGAACCGTCGTATGCAATCAGAATTTTTAACATCGTAGCCTCCCGCTTTACTCGCTGATCCCAGGTTAAAATAAAATGGACTTTTTGGAAATCAGGGCATGCCCTGAATTTTTTGGGAGAGAATCTTGGAGGGGGTACCGGGGAATCCCTGATACAAAGATGGCGGACAGTTTCCAGCGCTGAAACTACAATCAGACTTCCTCGTCCAGTTGTTTCAGGTACGCCACGAGATCCGCAAGTTGCTTCACCGTCATTGAATCGCTGAAGTCCCCCATACGAGAAAGCCCATCCGATGCGCCCGCGCTGGACGCGATCACATGCGACGGGAATACGATAGAATCGGCAATAAAATACGGTTTATATCTCGCCTGCTTCAAGCCCAATGTCGGCGCTTCCTTTAACGTGACTGGAGAACTCATTTCAATATCACCCGCGATCCTATGGCAGGAAAAGCATTTGAGTTCGCGGAAAGTCTGTCGACCAGTCAGAGAATCTCCCTCAGGAAGGTTTAAAAGTTGATTTTGCGCGGGCTCAGATGCAAAGGCGCTCGGAATAAAAATAACCGCCAATAAAATAACGTCCCACGCATGCCACGTTCGCACGATTACCCCTTTTTCATCGTAGCGTTCTTCTTTTTTCCGCTGGAACCTGTGTCAGTCTTTGCTTTGGCGTAAAAGATATTTCTAGTTTGAGTGGAAGTCCGCGTTTTTGGCTGATGGACTTTTCAACTGGCACCGCTATGCCTTGACCTGGCAGGCTCACGCATTTCTTTCTCATCTGCCTGGGGATTTGATGTGTTTCTAATTGAATATCGAGAAATTCTTTCAAAAAATGCGCTGGTGTAAGGTTGGCGCGCTTTCCATGATAAAGAAGCGCGACCTTATTTTTCTCGGACTCTTGCGCGATGGCGACCCAGTGTTTTTTCTTGCCTTGAAGCTCCCGGAAATACCGGCTGCGAAAAGACTCGATTTTGTCCGGATCATGGTGGAACCATTTCCACAGTGTGCGGCTGGGCGCCAATTGCGGGGACCAATGGATTTGGGCAAGTGCCATTCGAGTCTGTCCGCTTTTTTCCTTATGTGGAATCGAACGAACTACGTCCTTTGGCCACTCGTGATCTATAAGAAAACGTTTTACATCGTTTTCTTTTGACATGTCGTACATATTTTCAATGCGGATCATAAGCCACCCTCTATTGCATCAACCGTTGCGGATCGCAAAATCGCCGACAAGTGGATTGGCAATCTTCGCGTAATCACCGTAAACCATCCGAATAGCTTCGGTGTGTGAGCCTGCGTTAAAAACGATCTTGTGCGAATTTGTCAGCGAGATGTCCACAATCACCGGCAATCCGTAAAGATGACCGAATGGGGGCATGGCACCCACCTCGCAATCCGTAAAAAGACTCTCCAGTTTCTTTTCGTTTTCGATATATACCTCGCTAACTTCCAACAGATATTTGAGCTTATCCAAATTGACATGATGAGTAGCCGGTAGCACGGCCATCACATGACGACCCTCTGCACGAAGGATCACGACTTTCGCTTCTTCGGCACCCGGCACATGCTCAGCCTGCGCCACTCTCTGGGCGGAAATTGCCAATGGGTGGTCAAAAAGTTCGTACCTCACATCATCTTTCAAAAAAAGCTCCTCTAAACGATCTATGACAGTCATGGCCTTGTCCCTCCTTTATCTTAAAACAGCGTTATGCTTTTGGGATTGGAATTCTTTCATCTTCAGCATGAGCGACATCCACAGTCCCGATCCAAATTCCAACTTCTTGGTTTTTGAAAGAACGCCCGTTTTTCTTTTTGAAGATGATTTTATTTCCATGGCCACCTCCTTTACTGTCTATCCTTGTTTGGTTTTTCCAGCAACCGTGGCCTCAGGAGGAACTTTCCATTTCCTTGGGAAAACCAACGTGTGATTTTTTGTTTGATGTCTGTTTCGTTATAGCTGTCCAGTGTGATGATATCGTAAAAATCCTTCACCGACTCGGGGGTTTCATTCAGTTTATCTTCGCTGTTGGTGATCAAGACCAGCGGGAGCGAAGAATTGACCGCCCGCAAATGTTTAAGGATTCCAAGAAACGCGAAATAAGCCCCAACGAACCCGAAACCCGCACTCCCGCAGGACTCGATACCTTGACGAACCTCGTAGCCCAGACCTTCAACTACCTTTTTCAAAGCGCTCAGGATAACTTCGTTATTCACGATTATCACCACCGTTTTTTTCTTTTGCTTGGTATCGTTTATTTCCATTGTCACCTGTTTCCTTTTGGTTACAGATTAAATGAAAGCGGCTTTTTGAGAAATCAGGGAATGCCCTGAATTTTTTTGGAGAGAATCTCGGAGGCGGCATCGGGGATTCCCCGGTACCAAAACTAGCTTGGATTACGGCTTTGCTACGCTGAGAGAAATATTATTTTTTCATGATGCCTCTAAAGTTAATTTTCGTAATCGCAAGGCGTTTCCAATAACTGAAACCGAACTAAAGCTCATCGCGGCGCTGGCGATGATAGGGCTAAGCAGAATTCCAAAAAAAGGATACAGAACACCCGCTGCGATCGGAACTCCAAGAATATTATAAATAAAAGCAAAGAATAAGTTTTGTCGAATATTTCTCATCGTTGCCCGGCTCAGTTTCCTTGCTTTGGCAATGCCGCGAAGATCCCCTTTGACGAGCGTCACTCCGGCGCTTTCCATCGCTACGTCAGTTCCGGTACCCATGGCAATACCCACGCTTGCTTGAGCAAGAGCCGGGGCGTCATTGACACCGTCACCTGCCATCGCCACACGATGACCTTTGGCTTGAAGTTCTTTTATGATTTCTCCCTTTTGCTCCGGTAAAATTCCTGCTCTGACTTCATCGATACCCAGCTTTTTCGCCACAGCTTCTGCCGTCACTTGATTGTCTCCGGTCACCATGATTAAACGAAGACCTTCTTTGTGAAGCATCTCAATGGCTTCGGGTGTCGACGATTTGATGGAATCCGCAACTCCGAGAAGCCCTAATGCTTTTTTATCACTAGCCAAGATCATCACGGTTTGTCCATCCTTACGGAACGTGTCTGCTTTAAGAACCAGCCCCTCAAGCCCAACTCCAAGTTCTTCCATCCACTTTTGATTTCCGAGAATAAATGATCGGCCGTTCATTGTTCCCATCACCCCTTTGCCCGTGACAGATTTAAAATTATCTATTTGAAAAAGCGTGACACCTTTTGATTCCGCTCCGGTCACAATCGCCTGTGCCAAAGGATGTTCGCTACCGCGTTCAAGGCTTCCCGCAAACCGCAAAAACTCCTCTTCGCTTATGCCTGCCACTGAAAAAACTGAAACAAGCTTGGGTTTGCCTTCGGTAAGTGTGCCTGTCTTGTCGAATATCAATGTGTCCACTTTCTGAAAAATTTCTAAGGCTTCGGCGTTCTTAATCAAAATCCCGGCCGTAGCACCCCGGCCGACGCCAACCATGATGGACATTGGCGTAGCAAGTCCAAGAGCGCACGGGCAAGCGATGATCAAAACCGCAACAGCGTTCACCAACGCATAAGCCAATCGCGGTTCGGGACCGACAAAAGCCCAAATGATAAAAGTAATAACAGCGATTGCGACAACAATCGGCACAAAATAACCGGAAACAGTATCCGTCAGTCTTTGAATCGGGGCGCGGCTCCGCTGAGCTTGGCTAACCATGTGAACAATTTGAGAAAGTAACGTCTGGCTTCCCACACGCTCGGCAGCCATCACAAAACTTCCGGTACCGTTCACGGTGCCACCCGTCACTTTCGAGCCTTTGACCTTTTCGACCGGGATCGATTCCCCCGTCACCATCGATTCATCAATGGAACTGAAACCTTCGAGAACGACACCGTCCGTGGGGATTTTCTCGCCAGGCCTCACGCGAAGTTTGTTGCCGTGTTTGACTTCTTCGAGCGGAATGTCTTTTTCGGAACCATTTTCAAAAATAATTCGGGCCATCTTCGGCGCAAGATTAAGCAGAGCTTTGATCGCGTCACTTGTCGATTCCCGGGCGCGGATTTCAAGTACCTGTCCCAAAAGCACCAAGACCGTAATGACTGCCGCGGCTTCAAAGTAAATCGGTACCTCACCACCCTGACCTTTGAGCGCATCCGGAAAAAGTGACGGAAAAAAGACGGCAACAACACTATAAAAATACGCCACACCGATGCCCAAGGAAATCAGCGTAAACATGTTCAGGCTTTGCCTCACAATAGACAATGCCCCGCGCTTGAAAAACGGCCAGCCGCCCCATAAAACCACAGGCGTCGCAAAAAGAAATTCGATCCAATTGATAACTCTCATTGAGAAAATTTTTTCCAGAGGTTTTCCCGGAAACACTTCGGACATCGCAAGGAGAATGATAGGGATGGAAAACGATAGGCTCACCCAAAACCGGCGGGACATCTCCTTATATTCGGAATGTTCTTCTCGACTTCCGGTAGGATGAGACACTGGAGTGGCTGACTCAAGCGCCATGCCACACTTAGGGCAGTCTCCGGGTTTGTCTTGGATAATCTCCGGATGCATGGGACAAGTATAGACTGCCCCTTTCTGGAGAATTTCTGTGCGGGGTTGTGCTTTTTTATTTTCGTGATGCGTCGGACAACAACCGCTCATTATTTTATTCTAACCATCCTGGCTTGTATTGAACATTCAATATAATACCAATTGTCCTACCCTCCGTTTTTTATCGCAACAATGCCTCGGCAAGCGAATGAGGAAGGCTCGCCTCTCTTCTTGCAATCGTGATGCCCGAAAGGGCGTCAAAAATGCCATCAAAATCATCGTCATAAGATTGCTGGACAAGTGTTCGTGTGTTGCCAGTAGCGTCCAACCCGTACGTCGTCCTTAGATCGGCCTTTCCGTCCCCATTGCGGTCTTGTTCCCATTTGTAGATCTTGCCATCCTTGAGATAAAACCAATAATCCGGTTTTCCGTCGCGATTAAAGTCCTCGGCAACTTTCCAAGGAATTCCGGTAAAGTAATAGTATATTCGGTTATCGGTTTTTCCATCGGCATTGATGTCTTGTTCGGCGTGTTCACGATGGCCATTTTTGTAATAAATAACGGTTTCTATAAACCCGTCGTGATCATAATCAACCAGAGTCTTGACGATTTCATTGCCTGAATAAAAAATCTCGGCTTCTTTGTAGCCATCACCGTCCATATCCATTTTCTTGCTGCGCTCTCCGGGTGAGGCAGCGACCAGGCCAACGAACAGAATGCCAATAAAAACAACTTTGAGAAATCGGCTCATATTAACCTCCTCATACTTTCGCCAGCGGCTTTTCTTTGCGTGTTTTTGCAGTCCCTGTCGTTCTACCGATAGCCAACGTCAGCAGGAACACAGACTCCTTGATCGCCTCGATGTCGTGAGAAATTCCACTTTCCAAGATGATCAAACTTCCTTTTTCCAACGCCAGCGTCTGCTTTTTGGTGATCACTTTGATACGCCCTTCAAGCGCCTGAATAGTGAGCGGGACATCTACTTTATGGCCAGGCATCCGCGTAACAGCGTGCATGGCAACGAGCAAGATATGCAGGTCATCACTCTTAAAAACGGTCACTGAGTTGCGTTTTTTCGAATGCCAAGCATTTTCGCTCTTTAATTGTTTTGAAAGGTTGCTGATACTAAATTCCGCAATTGCCGCCTTGACAGGACACTGCTCCTCAAGCTGCGCTACGATGGGCTTTATTTCCATTGTTTGGTTTTTCACGTCCACCTCCGGCTTTATCTGTTAATTTTAGGTTAAAACAAAGCAGCCCTTCGTGAAATCAGGGCATACCCTGAACTTTTTGACAGAGAATCTTGGGGGTGGTACCGGGGAATCCCCGATACAAAAACTAGCTTAGTTTACGACTTTGCGCCCATTCAACGGCGGCGCAGGTAAGCTTGGCCGCATTGTCAAGAGCGAGCTTGATCTTGATATGTTCGCGGTAGGATTCAACGGTCTTGACGCTCAAATGCAGGCGCTCGGCGATGTCCCGAGTCCTTAAGCCTTGACCGATAAGCTTAAAAACTTCCAGCTCCCTGTCGCTTAAGCTTTCGACCAAATCAGCGTCTCCTGCTTGCACTCCTGCCATTTTTTTCAGCATTTTCGAAGAGACATCGGGACTTAAGTAAATATCGCCACCAAGCACCCGCCGTATCGCCACAACGATATTTTCCGTCGTGGCTTCTTTCATGATATAGCCGCGGGCACCGGCACGAATCGATCGCTCCGCGTAAAGCGCCTCATTATGCATGGAAAGAATGAGAACCGGCAGCGAGGTAAAACGGATTTTCAAGTCTTTCACTAGATCCAGACCGCTTGACTCTTTGAGCGTCAGGTCGACGATCGCAATGTCGGGTTTTGCTTTTTGGATGCCATCAAGTGCCGAGGAAATGTCACCCGCTTCTCCACAAACAATAAGGTCTGTCTCCTGATTGATGAGCTCCTTAAGTCCCTGACGCATTGCCGGATGGTCGTCCACAAGAAAAACGCGCTTTTGATGCTTGGGTTTTTTGGATGATTTTTTCATGATGGAACTGGAAAAACACAAGTCACTACGGTTCCGGCACCAGATCCCGGCACAATCTCAAGCGAAGCATTCAACAGCGCGGCTCTAGAACGCATGATGCGTAAACCCAGGCCGATCTCACGGGACGGCTTTGAGAACCGTTTGCCGTCGTTCTCAATTCTTAACTCCGACTCACGGTTATTCTTTTTTTTGAGTTGAATGCGTATGTTCTTGCATTTTCCATGTTTGACGGCGTTACCAACCGCTTCCCTGGCGATGCGGTAGAGATGCATAGCCGCCCCATCACCTGATAATGAAACATCAGAGCCTATCCGAACAACGCAGCAGATTCCATGGGTTTTTTCTGTGTTGTACGCAAGCTTTTTTAACGAAGAAACAAGGTTCTCGGAGTGCATTTCAAGAGCATAAAGACCTTGTGCCAGCTCACGCGTCTGCGTAACGGCCTGGTTGACCATGCTGACTACACGCTTTACCTCGCGCGCGGCCGGCACCGATCCACGCGTCAATTTTTGTTCGAGTATCTTTGCCACGATCGCGGTCGAAGCCAGGTGCTGCGCGATGCCGTCATGCAACTCCTGGCCCAATCTCTGCTGTTCCTTTTTCGTGATTTCGATTACCATACGCTCTAAGTTCCGTCGTTCCGTAATATCGATACCGGTTCCAATCACGTGTTCCGGAGAATTCTCCTTGTCGAATAGAAGCGAATTGGACCATGCGATGAGCCGCTTCTCCCCTTTTTTGGTAAGCCACACGGCCTCGAAATTATTTATTAATTGCTTGGGGTCCGCACTCAAGAAATTTTTGATAACCGGGTCGCGGTCTTCCATCGTGAGGAAAAAATCCCAGAATGGTTTCCCCATTACTTCCTGAAACGAATATCCGGTGGTATCTTCGCAGGCACGGTTAAAATTCACGATATGTCCGCGGCGGTCAAGCACCAGAACCAATGAGCGCACGGTGTTCAAAACCGTCGCCGTAAATTCACTTTGTTTTTTCAAGTCATCCTGGTATCGCTTGATTTCTGTGATGTCGCGAATAACGCCGGTAAAAAAACGACGGCCGCCCTCTTTACGGCCTTCGCTCACGCCCAGATGCGCCGGAAAAACCGTCCCATCCTTGCGCTTGCCCACAACTTCCCGTCCAATGCCGATGATCTTAGCTTGGCCAGTCTGTAGATAGCGTTGAATATACCCGTTGTGTTCACGGCTATAAGGATTGGGCATCAGAATGCTAACGTTTTTATCTATCAATTCCTTGGGAGTGTAGCCAAAAAGTTTTTCGACGGCAGGATTGACGGATTGGATAACGCCTTTTTCGTCAATCGCGATGATCGCGTCAATGACGGTGTTCAAGATGGATTCTACGCTTGGGGTATTTGTTTTGGGCAACTAGAGACCACCCTTCTTGGATTAGACCGCATTGTAGCATCTAAGTAGTGCCCGTCCAAGCGCCACGGCAAAACAAGCTGCATGGATTCCATCAAGTGTAAATCACAATGACATTATCCTAGTTTGGATCAAGGGACTTAATTTAGTTTGTGCTATTTTACATCTTTGCGTGTTCTGCTGCAGACATATTATGGTCTTTGGCGCTATTTTGACATCCTGTGACAGTTCCAACCATCAGTGTAATTAAGAGTAGCGATAGTAATCTTTTCATTTTTTCTCCCATGTTAATTACATTTTCGTCATTCTTTATTTTTTCATTCTTTTTTTAATCTGGGGGTCATCTATGGTTTTGTGGTGAGCATCGCGCCCATAAGAGCGCCCAAAACGGTGGAGATGATCGGATTGCACGTAAGCGGACAGGTCTCGTTGTCTAATTCTCCATACCCTTCATTCCCATCATCTTCTCGTGCATCTTTTCCATTCTCGTAGTCATGGCAGTCCGCTGCTCCGCCATGCGGGTGATAACAGCGGCCATCAGGTTTACCTTCTGGTCCGCCGGTGCGCTGTTCATCTGTGCGACTTGTTCGGTGAGCTGAGCGTCCTGCGCTTTCATTTCTTCCATCATCTTCTTTTTGTCTGCCATCATCTGCTGGCGATGTTCCATCATTTTGCCATCCATCATCATGTCTTGTTTCATGGCAGTCTGCTTGTCCTGCATGTTGTTCATCTCTTCCGCGGAAGACAAAGAAGCGGATGATAAAATAACTGCTAATCCCAACCCTGCTAATGTCAATTTCTTCATAGATTCCCCTTTTTTTGTTATTGCTGTTTTAAATTCTTAGAAATCCAAGCCCATTGCAAATCAGTCGGCGATGATGGCCGGACATTCAACCCGCCGTAGCTTCTTTCATGATTTATTTTGGATTGAGTGTGACTATTATGGTATCAGGGTAAGCGCTTGATTCTCTATCAGGGAAATAACAAAAATCGGTATTTTAATTTTCATAAGGCCCCCTTGTAACTTGGTCAAACCTTTCTTTCAAACCGACGTTTTATTTCTATGCCTTTTTTTCCTTCGCTTTGTCTAACGCGGACTGAGCGTCTGCGGCCATCATCTCTTTTTCTTTAAGGTTCATACCGCAAAGAGGGCATTTTCCGGGTTTATCCGAGGTGTAACCGTCCATTGGGCACACATACATTTTGACCATCTCCTGCGGGTACTGAGCTTCGATAGTCTTTAAGAAGCCCTGCAACTTCGTGAAGTTGGCTTCCGTAGCGACTTGATCACCGGCGTCGCCGGATTCGTCAAGACGCGTGGCAATATCCGCCACGGACTTGGCATTTGCATTGACCATGACCAGTTTATCAGCGGACAACATGTTTATTGATTTATCGTGTAGGCTGTTAACCAGGTCGCGAATCTCGAAGGCAACCTCGTGCACCTTGTCGAGCTTCTTGTCGGCAATAATCTTGCCGAGTTCTTCCTCGTGCTCTTTCACCTCGGCCCAGACGCCACCAATTGTGGCGGGAATCTTCTCTTCACCTTCATTGTGTTCGTGTTCTGCGGTTGCTGAAGCGAGCCGCCCGAGAGCAAATGACATGCTGAGTGCTGTAATAACGAACCATTTTATTTTCATACGAACCTCCTTTGTTAATTACATTTTATTGTTCTTTACATTTTTTCTGCAGATTTAATGTCCCATCTCCTTGTGATCCTCGTGAGTTTGTGCCTGATCGAGCGGAACCTGTTGGAGCATACTTTTCCTGCCCACCCCTGTGCCGTGCAAGTAAACCATTCGTCCTCCCAGATCCGCCTGTTGAATCAAAATAAGATTGAGCAGAGCTAAAGTCACAATAAAAACTAGCCGTCCTTTTTTCGGAATAGAGGCTTTCACTATGAGAAGCCATGCGCTTAAGACAATGCCTATTCCGAGGATCGCGTATCCCATATTTTGGTGAACGACCATAATTCGATGAGATTCATCATTATGTGGAACGGTATAGGCCGCCTTGAGTCCCGTCACAACCGCGAATATTGCGAATAAAGTACCGCTCCATAGCGTCCATTTACCTGCTTCGATGAGACCTTCTTTCTTTAAAAAAGCCCCAAGAAAATAAAAAACAGCCGCCATAAATAAAAGTGCTATCGGAAAATGCACAAATAGAGGATGAGTACTCATCATTTCCTTGGCGCCTTCAAGCCCAAGCGGCACATTTTTCAGCACATGCTCGGCGGCTTCGGCCGAATCTGCATGTTCGATCCCGCCATGAGCCCACACAAGTCCTGTAGTAATAAATAATGAAATGCCAACGACTAGCCATGTCCTTATTTTCACGTTTGCCTCCTTTAAATTTTGGGTCCTTTAATCCTATTTCATTTTTGCATGCTCTTCGGGGGACATGTTATGGCTTTCTGAAACCATCGCTTTTTCTAATAAGCCTTTTTGTGATAATTCCGGTTTAAGGGTCATTCCACATTTCGGACAAGACCCTGGATTATCCTGACGCACTTCGTGGTGCATAGGACAGGTGTAGACCATTCCTTTCACCTCCTTTGTTGGATTATCATATCCGAGCGCAATGTCCGCCACGGTTCCGGGAGGGTTTTTATACCATCCGAAATCACCGGGTAACTGCGCCTGTTTTGAGTATTCCTCGGCGTTTTTGAAATCCGGAATGTCGTCATGGACTTTGAGAGTGGTGAACATCCCACCCATACCGACATTCCCGAAAGGTCCGTCACCGCCCATCATCGGGAGCGTGTTGCCAGGTCCTTTCATATGTTGTGCGTGTTCAGCGTGTTCTCCCATGCCGGTTTCACCCATCGCCATGTAATCCGGAATTTCCTTTTTGATTGTTTCTTCTATACCCTTCTGGCTGACTCCCAAAAGGTTCGGGATTGCGTGGCCCATCGCATTCATGGGATGATGCCGCAAATGACAGTGAAGCGCCCAATCCCCTGGGATTGCGATGAACTCGTAGTCCCGGGTTTGACCCGGACCAATGGCCACCGTCGTTTCAGGCCATTGGGCGGATTCAGGAATATCGCCTCCATCCGTGGCGACTATTTTAAAAGTGTGCCCATGCATGTGTATGGCATGAAAATCCTGCCCCACATGTCCAAGACGAACACGAACTCGCTCGCCCGGTCTTGCCAAAAGAGGCGCCGTCCCCGGAAACACCCGGCTGTTGAATGTAAAAATATTAAAGTCGGTCATGACGCTGGGATTTGGTCTCGAACTTCCCGGCTCCACAAACCATTCGTTCAAGAAAATGGCGTAATCCCTGTCGATCTTCGCGGATCGGTGTTTGGGATGAATAATGAAAAATCCCATAGCCCCCATCCCCATTTGAACCATTTCATCTCCGTGAGAGTGATACATTTGCGTTCCGTGTTGTTTAAGAGTAAATTCATAGGCGAAAGTTTCACCCGGCAGGATAGGTTTTTGATTAAGTCCTTGAACGCCGTCCATGCCGCTAGGAAGAAGAAGGCCATGCCAATGCACAGCCGTGGGCTCGGGAAGTTTATTCGTCACAAGAATACGAACTCTGTCGCCTTCTACCGCCTCAATCGTGGGCCCCGGCGTTTGCCCGTTGTAGCCCCAGGCCTTGATCTTCATCCCCGGAGCGACTTCCCATTCAACAGCCTCCACAATCAGGTGGAATTCTTTTACGCCATCCACCATTTTCCAGGGGAGCGTTGAGCCGTTTAACGTGACAACGGGCGTGTAAGGCAAATTTTCGGCCTTCAACACTGGGATTTGGATTAGAAACAATCCGATAAAAAATAAAAAGATTTTTCTTTTACTCATGACTTCCTCCATGATGGTGCATATGACTCATTCCAGCCGTTGACTCTTCTTGCTTCATAATTTTATTCACACTCTTGCTTAAAGGGAGCTTTGAACTTATCGCCTTCTCCAGGCCAGATCTCGCGATCCAGTATTCCTTTAAGGACTCGATATATTCTTTATTGGCAAGAATCTCATTTTGTTTGGCTCGGATGAGGTCGTAGTTTCCAAGAAGCATGTAGTTGTAATGCTTTTGGGTTTCCTCAGTTACTTTTTCTTTTATTGGAATAATAGATTTTTTATATTCCTCAACCAGCGCGCGCATGGCAAAAAGCTTGTCTCTTTTTTGTTTAATTTCGGATCGCACATCGTTCTCGAGAGCTTTGAGACGAAGTCGCGCCTGGTTTAGTTCAGCGCCTGACCTTGATACTTCTGTTTGACCAAGGTCGTAGATAGGAACTTCCGTTTTGATGTTGGGTCCGGTGACTCGGGCTCCAGTGACATCCCTCTCGGTGCTTATCCCCACTTCGGGATGCCCAAGAACTCCGAAACGATTAAGTGAGAGAGAATAACTTAAAGCTTTGACATTTTTTCTGGCGATCAGAAGATCAAGCCTTTTATAGATTCCAAGAGAGAGGAGTTCCTCTAAAGAGGGATCTGTTGCTTGGATTTCTTTAAGTTCATCTTTGATTTCCCAGGAGACGTCCTCCCCGCCAAACCCCATAAGACGATTCAGGTTTTCTTTTTTAAGTTTCAAATCCGCTTCGGCTTTTAGATATTCAAGCTTGATGTCATTGTAAAGAGACTCTTCGTTGGCGTAATTAAGCTGATTTATGTTCCCTGCTTCGAGCTGCCTTTTAGCCAGTTCCTGCGAAGCCTCTGCCTGCTCAAATACTCTCTGACGCATTGAAAACATAGCGATGGCGCCCTGGACTTCATAAAAAGCAGATTTCACTTCAAATGCTAGATCTAGAACTTCTTTTGTAATCTGAAGTTCCGCTTTGTGAAGGACTGCTCCCGCAAGGTTACTTTTTAGCGGAAATAGCACAAAGCTTAGGAAATCCTGCTCCACTGCAAATTCTGTATTGTTGTATGGTTCGTCTTCTTTTGGAAATCTAACGCTCACCCCAAATCTCGGATTCTCGGGAAACCGTGTTTTATTGAAATTGGCCTTAGAAGTGCCCCAAGATTCGAGAGTCGCTTGAAGCCCTTGGTTATTTATGAGAGCAATTTCGACAGCTGATTCTCCTGAAAGAGGTTTGGATAAAAGCTCTTTTAAAACATTTTTGGTATCAGGTCCCGTCTTTGAGACATTAAAATTGATGCGTGAAAAAACATCCTTTGAAATCTGGTCAAGATCACTGCTTCTTGCATAGGCTATCTGGGAGATAAGACTCCCTAGAAGTAAATAAAAAATAGACATACTTTTTTTACATTTCATAGGCCACCAATCAAGTTGTGAAATTAATAAAGAAAAAAAAGGCGCACCTAGAAGCCTTTTCTAGAAGGACTTACTTAGAGAGATACTGGAGGAGCGTGGGTGAAGTGGTTTAAAAGAAAAACCGACGGAGGCGAAGCCCCCGGAGGAAATTCGACTTTATACTCAGAATGAGTACTGAGTTGAGGAATAAATCTTTCAAGAGTTACGATTTGAGAAAAGAGAGCTTTAACAAGCTTTACGGCGGTTGAGTAGCTCAAAGTAGTTTTGACCGCTACTAGCGATGAGCAGTACAAAGACTCGGCTTCGTGTTTGTCCGAGTCGGAGTGACTCTGATGATTTTCTGACTCATCATGATGACCGGCACTACCGCTTATTTGCATCGCATGATCATGCTGTTCTGAAGCAAATACGCATTCCACCAGGCAGAAATTGCAGGCAAATATGAAAAAAAACGCTGACGCTGTTGAAGTGGCTTTATAGATTATTTTCATATCTCAACTGCCGATTATAGCTCTAGTTGTCATAAATAGCAAAATATTGGTGAACCCATCATGCGCGATCAGAATTTTCAACATCGCAGTCTCCTACGTTTATCGCAACAATGCCTCGGCATCATTTTTTTGAAAATAAGGTTCATGTGCAAGTCCTCGTTCCCTCCAGTCGCCCGGCTTTGCTCGTTTCGGGTCAGCCACTCGCCGAGGCGTTGGAATTGCGACATGACACATTAAGTCATGTCGCCTTTATCGACAGGGACACATCGGCTCCCTTCGACTCCCCCTTCGTCTCACTTTTTCAAAAAATAGTTCCGTATGCTAGGCACGACGACG
>CAZVNB010000050.1:0-43702 GCA_964628355.1 uncultured Planctomycetia bacterium
CGGCGGCATTCACATTCGCGTGAAAGGCGAAGCTAAACCCTGGGTCAATTGCCTCTTTCTTTTTGTCGGCGCCGTATTGGCTAATTTCCTGGGCACCACGGGCGCATCGATGGTTCTCATTCGGCCTTGGATTCGCATGAATAAATACCGTATCACTGCCGCGCATATCGTTTTTTTCATTTTTATTGTCAGCAACGTCGGCGGGTGCCTGACACCCATCGGAGACCCGCCGCTGTTTCTGGGTTATTTAAAGGGAGTCCCCTTTTTCTGGGTGATGCAAAATATCTGGCCTGTTTGGTTTTGGGGTGTAGGCTTAATTCTGGCTGTTTTTTTCGTATGGGACACGTTGAATTATCACAAGGCACCAAAATCAGTGCGGGAAAAAGAAACCGCGCATGAAGAATGGAAATTCGATGGAGCGCATAATGTTCTTTTTCTTTTAATCATTCTTGGTTCCGTTTTTATCCATCATCCGCTTTTTTTGCGTGAAGCGCTCATGGGGTTGGCGGCTTTTTTTTCTTACAGAACAACTTCGAAAGTCATTCATCAAAATAACGAATTTCATTTTTCACCCATCGTAGAAGTGGCGATCCTTTTTGCCGGTATTTTTATGACCATGATACCGGCACTCGAGTGGTTGGAGCACCACGCGGCGGAACTGGGAATTCAAACAGCAGGTCAATTTTATTGGGGCAGCGGAATTCTTTCGAGTTTTCTCGACAATGCGCCGACTTATCTCAATTTTTTAAGCGTCGCCATCGGGCTATTGGAAAAATCTCAAGGGGATACGAAAACACAAGTCGCGGATCTTTTGAGGCATTACCCGGCCTATGTGAAAGCGATTAGCGTGGGTTCAGTTTTTTTTGGCGCCATGACCTATATCGGCAATGGCCCCAACTTCCTGGTAAAAGCGATCGCCGAGCACGCCAAGGTCAAAACACCGAGTTTTTTTGGCTATATCTTCCGATTCAGTTTACCGGTGTTGTTACCGGTCTTTGGGCTGGTTTGGTTCTTTTTTTTCAGGATTTGAGGATTCGAAGGTCGTTTCCGGTTTCTTTTGCGACAACATAACGGTGCTCACCAAATTGCCCTTGAATGAGGGCAACAAAAGTTCGTTCTTTTTTCGGTCACAAGAAATATTGGCCGGCGTCGTCAGACCACTCATAAAAATGGTCAGAGTGCCGCGACCATAAAAAGGAACGCGGTATATTTCACCTTTTTCGACGCTTGAAACGTATAAATTCCCTTCGGTATCGTAATCAATCCCGTCAAGCCCCTTCAGTCCACGTTTTAACACATGGACTTTCCCATCAGGCTCGATCTCCAGGATCTGGCCTTTTTCCCAAGTCACAACCATCAGATGTCTGTTTTTTGGATTAACCATGAGCCCGTTAGGACTGCCGAGAGCGGCGCCCTCCTTGAAAACCGAGACCTCATAATTTTTCTTAAGGTCGATCTTGAATATCCTATTGGTCAACATGTCGCATACATACAGGCGGCCCAACGAGTCCATCGCCAAATCGCTGAGGTCCTTGACGTTCAAAAAAGCTATGCTGACGCTTGTTTTTGGCTTACCAGTTTCCTTGTCAAAAATCTTGATGGCGTCGATATCCGCAAACAAATATTTCTTTGTCGGTGATCCACAATCCTTTCGGAGCGTTTAAAAGCGGGTTTTCCGCCTTGCCACCGATGAATTTCTGGATCACCGTATTGCCATTGGCCGTGATTTTTGAAATATACCCGTTCCCGTCCCTGCCCAGCCGTTCGCCGTGAATGTTCGAAACATAGTAAGCGCCCGTGTCGGGATCTACTTGAATGCATTCGGGCGTTTCAAAACCGGATAAAGTAAACGCGTGGGAATAAGCGGAAGAAAAAAATAAAAAAATACCGGATAGAATGATAATTTTTTTCATGAAAAATATTATATCAGATTTGCCGGCTGCTTGAAGACGAAACTTCCAGCAAAAATCCTTTTAAGTAATACGTTTCGGGGATAAACGGGTTGATGGGATGGTCAGAGGCTTGCTTCAAAAATTTAAGTACCCTCAAACCCTTCTTGCAGTCGGCGGCAGCGCGCAAGCAAACCTGCATCAGAAGATTCTCGTCTACATGGTACGCGCAGGAAAAGATCGCTAACGATCCAGTCTCTTTTAAAAGCTTCATGGAACGTATCACGATCTCTTTATATCCTGATAAAGCCCCGGCTAAAGCCGATTTTTGCCTTGCAAACGAGGGTGGATCCAAAATCACGAGATCGAATTGTTCTTTTTTGTTTTCATATTCTTTAAGGACTTCAAATACATTTCCCACTCTGAGTTCCAACTGGGAGGCGTCCAGATGGTTCCGCTTTCGGTGTTCCTCGGCACGCTGAATACAGTCTTTTTGAACATCAACGCTGGTGACACGACAACCGGCCTTGGCCAAATGAAGCCCAAAACACGCTTCATAACAAAAAGCATCCAGTACACGTCCCCCTTTTTGCCAATCTCTCAATAAAAAACGATTCTCACGCTGGTCGAGATAAAGACCGGTCTTATGCCCCGACCCAAAATGCACCTGCATCTCAATGTCTTTTTCATAGACGACAACTGCCTCCCCGCAATTTTTCTGAATCCAACCCACTCGTTCATCCAGGCCTTCGAGCTTTCTTGAACTGGCATCACTGCGCTCAAAAATTCCACAATTGGGCAACACCTCATTCAATGCTTCCACTACCCAATTCCGGAGTTTGTCCATGCCCAAGGTCAGAAACTGCACCACCAACACTTCGTTGTAACGGTCTACCATCAATCCCGGCAATGCGTCCGCCTCACTGGCTATTACACGGTAAGCGTTGGTGTCCGACACAACACGTTTACGAAAACCAATGGCTTTTTCCAGAGCACGTCGGATAAATGCCATGTCAACAGGCTCATCTTCACGCGTCAAAAGACGAATGTTGATTTCTGACTGCGGATTCCAATACCCTCGTCCCAAAAAACGGCTTGTTTCGGTAACAACGTCCACCAGCTCACCCGGAGATGCGCCGCCCAATACTTCTTTGATCTGGTTTTTATAAATCCAGGGGTGGCCAATCCGCAGAGAACCTTGCGGTGGTTTTTTTAAAACTACTTTTTTATTCATATTCTCTTAATTTATCTTCGAAGGGACGATGAAACCCATGTTCGCGTGTTTTTTCTTTTTGAAGAAACTCTGACTCATCTTTCTTGCATTCTTTGAGCAGCTCGAAAAACTGGGTTGTGCTCAAAACACTCGCGCCGGAACCCAACCCCATATTCGTGATCGCTCGGTCGTTGGTGACGACCACCAAACGCTGCTTGTCCCTATGCTCATACAGGTATTTTTCAATGTAAGTATCCGCTGAAACTTTTTGTGAAAATACGACTTTCAAATAAACCGTGTGGTAAGCCCGCAGCTGCCCCTGGTCTCCCACGCCATCTAAGACTAGCAGGGTAGGGTGATTTTTGAAAGCTGCAAATTCAGCCACGAGAGCAAATAATTCTTCCCGTGTCAAAGGTGTTTTTTTAGGACCTTGGGATTGCAACGCGTAAAGAAGATTATAGCCGTCGATCAACCACTGTTCGGCCATAAGAAATCGGGGAATCGTCCTCTATCTTTCCATCTTCTGAACCAGATAGGCGTCCAAAAGGTCTTTTTTTGAGCGCCAACGCCCACCAATTTTAAATCCAGGCAAAATACCTTTTTTAAGCCAACGATACACGGTCATTTCGTGCACGCCGAGGTATTTGGCGATCTCCTTGGTGGTCATGATCTGCGTCCTTTCGGGACGAATGGTTTCTTTGAATTTTGGATCTGTGCCGTTGTTATTCATAACTCCTTCTCCTGCCTGGGGCTTATCCTTGCACCCTTTACTCTATTAGGGAGTATAATATAATAATTACTATTTGTCAACTTATTTGATTAATATTTATCAATTTTATAATAAAGCATCAAAGCGAATCGTCCCATTCTATTGTTGCGCAATGAGTTATGGAATAAAAAGATAAGCTATCGCGATACGTTTTGGTGTTGAATAACGGAGGGGTTTTTCAAAAACCGATAAATTGGCCGACAAACAGGGATGCCTGGGTCCGACTTGCACATAAAGGCAGTGGCCGTCAATTTAACGCTTCGTCCACTTTCTTCCTTAGAGTTTCAAATGACAGGTCGCCCTTCTCAAAAAAACCATAATAGCCAAGACCTTTGAACTTTGCTTCCACTTCCTCCTCCAAACAACCGGTAATCACGATCACGCGCACCGAGGGGTTCAAGTTCTGTAAAATAGGGAGAAATTTTTCTCCGGTTACCATCGGCATATTAAAATCAAGCAGAACAACTCCCGGTTTTTGCGCTCGAAATACCTGAATCGCATCCTCGAGATTGAGCGCCATACGCGCATCGTAACCGGCGCTTTTGAAATACTCGACAAGCAGCTCCGCAAAACTGGGCTCGTCATCGATGATCAATATTTTTTTGTCGCTCATACATGCCTCATTCCGTTTTTTCCTTCCTCGAGTTCTTCGTGACCGTGTGTGGTCGGCTCGATATGCACTACCACATCCTGGACACCGGGAATGCTCTGTTTAATGTCACGTTCGATGATACTGGCAAGGCGGTGTGAATCTACCACGGACATCTGAGGGTCCACAAGCACGTGCAAATCCACATAAACCGCGTGCGCCTTGCCTCGCGTGCGAATTTCATGACAGTCCGCCACCCCCTCGATGCGCCGCACTATTTTTTCCACGCCCGAACTGTCCAACACCGCCTTGTCGCACAATATGTCCGAACTTTCCTTTAGTATATGAAAAGCAGCTGTCGCAATCAACCCCGCGATGATCAATGAAAAAATCGGATCCAAAATACTGAGCTGGAAACGAATACCTACCAACGCCACCATCACACCCAGAGTTACAAATACATCGGTCAACGTGTGCCAAGAGTCGCTGAGAAGAAGTTCGCTGTACAATTCCTTGGCTTTGCGGCGCTCATACCAAACCACAAATAAATTCACCAAAAAAGTGCCGCCCATCACCACAAAGCTCAAGGTCGGCACTCGGGGAAACTTGGGATGAAAAAAGGACGCTACCGCACGCTGCAAGATGCCAAATGAAACTAAAAGCAAAAGAACCCCGATCATGATCGAGGCCAATGTTTCGTACTTTTGATGTCCGTAGGGATGGTCTTCGTCGGCCGGGTAACCCGAAATATTGATGCCAATCAACCCAATCACATTGGAGGTGCCATCTGACAGCGAGTGAAAACCGTCCGCCGTCACCGCCATGCATTGGGTCCATAAACCAAGAGTTATTTTCAGAAGGGCGGTGGACCAATTCAAGACAAGCGTGATCCAAAGCACGGCTGCTACCTGGCGGGTCCTCTCCGCCGAAGTCAAAATTGACTCCTCGTGAGCAACCATGGGCAACCCGGACTACTTTTTCTTAAACTCTTGCGAACTCTTGTCGATTTCTCGAAGAAGATAGTTGTCGAGTACCTCTTTTTTGGTGCGCCACTGGCCGCCCACCTTGAATCCCGGCAACTTCTTCTCTTTTAGAAGACGATACACAGTCATGGAATGCACGCCGAGGTACTTGGCTACTTCTTTTAGCGTCATAATCTGTGTGCGTTGGGGTCTTTTATCTTTGTCTCTTTCTTCCGCCATATTGCGCTTTCCTCATTTTAAAATGACCGTGAGACTTGCCCGCCCTTTCCACCAGTAACGATAATATCCTACCACAACGTTTATCATATTTAAACTAATTTTTATCAAAAATTACTACTATTATTTGTGGCTGCAAAATGGATAAAAAAACGAGTAGTTCTTGGTCTGATTAGACTCGAAACTTTTTTTTCACCCATTCCAGCGCTTTGTCTTTTGTTGTTAGAGCGCCTTCCAATTGCTGCTCCTCCAACGCGCGCAGGATCTGGCCAATTTTTGGTCCTTCAAGAAGTCCAAGCAATAAAAGATCGTGACCGCTCAAAAGCGGCAGCGGTTTGATTTCGTCTTGGCTCAAGGATTTGATCTTTCTTCGTAGAAAATGCCAATTCGACAAATTCCCGTGACTGGCCAAACAATCAATGCGGTGTTGCTGCAGTTCCGTCGGGAATGTTTTCCGTTGCATAAATTTTTTCAAGGTGCTGCTGCGCATCTCTTTGACGTCTTTGAAGCGCATATGGCCCTCCACGCAAGCCACGATTTGTTCCTTAAGATCGTTAGAAAAACGAAAGCGCGTCAGAATAGTGTCGGCGATACGCGCGCCCACCCGGTCATGACCGTTAAAACAGATGCGGTCACTGCGCCGAAACGTCGCGGGCTTGCCGACATCGTGCAGCAAACAACCAAATGCCAACGCCACGGGTGCGTGCTTCAATTGCTTCATCAAAAGCAATGTATGACGAAACACGTCTCCTTCGGGGTGAAACGCGCGCGGCTGCGATACCCCTTTCATGCGCGCGACTTCCGGCAGCACTTCCTTTAAAAGACCCGTTCGGTCCAGGAGACTTAATGCCAAAGCGGGATTCGGGCCCGTAAACATTTTTACTAGTTCCTCTCGCACGCGCTCCTGGCTGACCATGTCAATTTTTTTGCAATATTTTTTGATAGAACTTAGCGTCTTGGCCTCTATTTTGAATCCTAAAACGCTCGCGAAACGCACTGCGCGCAGCATGCGGAGTTTGTCTTCTTCAAAACGCCTGTCGGAGTCGCCGATCGCGCGGATCACTTTTTTCCGAAGATCTTTCTGACCGTCGACCCAGTCAAGAACTTGCCGCTTCATCGGGTCGTAAAAAAGCCCGTTCACGGTGAAGTCGCGCCGAAGCGCATCTTCGCGCGCATCGGTAAATCGAATACCCGTCGGGTGTCTTCCATCCACATACCCTACGTCGGTGCGAAAAGTCGCCACTTCGAACGGTTGGCCGTCACGCACTACCAACATAACGCCAAATTGCGCGCCTACTGGCACCGTTTTTTTGAAAATTTTCTGAACTTGATCGGGCGTGGCGCCCGTGGCAATATCAAAATCCTTGGGATTTTTCTTCAGCAATAAGTCTCGTACCGAGCCGCCAACAAAGTAGGCCTCGTGGCCGTGCAAACGCAATTCACGCAGGATGGCAAGTGCTTCGTTTTTTTTTGACATAAGCTTTTTTTATGAAAACAAAAAACCCGGTCCTTTCGGCCAGGACCGGATCTGATGAGGTTCTTTTTGATAAACGATTAGTTCAGCGTTTTCTCGCCAGGTTTCCAGCCGCAGCCGGTGAGCTTTCCGGTTTGAAGCGCTTGCACGATGCGCAACGTTTCTTCCACGCTCCGACCAACGGGCAAATCATTCACAACGGCGGATCTCAAAATACCGCTCGGATCGATAATAAAGGTGCCGCGCAACGCAATCCCTTTGTCATCCATCAGGACGTTGAAGCTTTTGGCCACGCGGTGGCTGGTGTCTCCCAGCATCGGGAAATCGACCTTACCGAGCGCGTTTTCCGACCAGGCTTTATGCGAATACACGCTGTCGGTGCTTGCGCCAATAATTTCAACGTTCAACTTTTTGAACTCCTGATAATGCTTATTGAACGCCTGGATTTCTGTCGGACATACAAACGTAAAATCAAGCGGGTAAAAAAACAATACTACCCACTTTCCTTTAAACTCGGAAAGTTTGACATCTTTAAAACTTCCGTCACTCATGAGCGCCTGAGCGGAAAAATCGGGGGCTTTCTGGCCAACCTGCAAACTCGAAGCTGTTTCTGCGACTGACATGACTTTTTAAACCTCCTTTTATTGACTCTGAATCAGCGATTTTATACCTCGATTTGGGGGACGTCAAGCCAAACCGGCGTTTCAAAAACGGCGGATTTTAACTCGTCCGGCAAGCGTTCGAATGTCACTTTTCAAGCAAAGCCTGGCCGCTGCGCGCATCACCGCGGATGAACTTGCGGCAATGCCGACTCTGGCTGCCTCTTCCAAGCTTGCTTTTTGAGACAGCGCCCAGACAACTCCGCCAATCAATGAATCGCCGGCACCTACCTTGCTTTTGACCTTTACATGAGGCGCTTGCGCATGAAATACTTTTTTTGGCGAAACAAAAAGCGCTCCTTTGGCGCCCAGCGAAACAATCACCAACTTAACACCCTGGTGGACGACACTTTCCGCTGCCGTCAGATAAGACGCCATTGAGCTTAAACGGCTACCCCACAATCTTTCCATCTCATGCTCGTTGGGCTTGATCATGTAGGGGACTGCGTCAATGCCAAGCTTAAGAGAGTCGTTGTCCGTGTCCAAAATACAAGGCGTTCCGTTTTTTTGCAGAACCCAAATAAAATCTCGATAGGTGGAAGACTTCATGCCTTGGGAAAGGCTTCCCCCCAGCGCCCAAAAATTCGGGCGCGGGCGCGCGGAGACAAGAAGCCGCAAAAATCGCTTAAGTTCCCAAGCGCTGATCACCGGGCCCGGCGCGCTGATACGGGTTTGTGTGTGATCTCTCAAATCGGTTAGCACCGTATTAATACGCGTATTGCCTTGGATAAGCAAAGCGACCAGGGGAAAATCAAGTTTCGCGACCAATTCCTTCAAATACTCACCGGTAAGTCCGCCCAGTAAAGCATACGCGCGCGTGCTTCCTCCCAGCTCACGAACGACTTTGGATACGTTGATGCCCTTGCCCCCGGGCGTTTCGAGAATTTGCCTGGCTCGGTTCGTATCGTCTTTGACCAAACGTTCAACCAGTATATGTTGGTCAATCGAGGGATTGAGTGTAATGGTGCCGATCATGGCGCAACCCCTGGCATCGGACCCGATCGGAAAAGCACTTTCCGTTTATCCTGTTTCAAGATATCAAGTCCCACGCGAAGCGCCCCGTCCATTTCGAAAAAATCGGATTTACGCATCAGAACTACCATCGGCTTTTTCTGTTCGAGACGGAAAAAAAATTCTTCACGGCTTATGGAAATCTCTTTGGCCTTGGGATCTTGCCGGGAATAAATTAGCTCCCCTTCCAAACCGACCAGTCGAACCGGCCGTTTCAAATAAAACTCAAAATCATAGAAAGGTCCCGGGTGATCAAAAATAAAAATCTCATCCTTCTCGTTCAAACGAAAACGTAGTTCGTCGGCAAAATTTTTGGACGAATAAGCGGGGTTCATTGTTTCCATGACGTGTCCCACGCAAAACGATAGCGCAGCCATCATAAAAATTAGCGAGAAAAAAAAGCGCCGGGGCTGTCCACGTTTTAGAGATTTTATAGAAACAACACTTCCTACCAAACACACCCCCCCTAAAAGTTGCAGGTCCGACACAAGCCCTGCCGGATATTTTTCTGCGTGAGTTTTTAAAATAACGGGCACGCCGACAATCAACGCGGAAGCTGCCAAGCAAATAAAAATAATCGGAAGAAAATCATTGCCTTTGACGGTAGGTTTTGAATCAGTCCAGCGCTTCCAAGAATCCGCCGCAAGCAAAGCCATGAGAGGAAAACAGGGCAGGATGTATGTGGGCAATTTGGAGCGTGAGACAGAGAAAAAAACAACGAGGGTAAAAATCGCCATACAAAGAAAGCGCCGCGCATCCCCTTTCTGGCCTGTGACCCAGGTCCGCGGGTACAACGACCAAGGAACAAAAAGAAGCGGCAGGATGACAAGATAATAAAACCATGGCTCTTGATGTTCGAAGCTTTTCGCAATAAAACGCTGCACATGCTCGTGCATAAAGAAAAAGTTGAAAAAACCAGGTTCTCGCTGCTGCATCCAAATAAACCACGGAAGCACCATTAGAAAAAATAGCCCCATTCCGGCCCACCAGGAAGCTTCGATCAAAATCTTCCAGCGCTTTTGCCAAACGATATAACCCAGGGCGGGAAAACCGACAATCACCAAAGCGGAGGGTCCTTTGGTCAAAAAAGCGCAGGCAAGACTTGCAAAAAAAAGAATAGGAAAAATATTTTTTTTGACTATCGGCTGCATCGCCGCATAAAAAGTAAAAAGTGCCGCTGTTAAAAAAAATGAATACACCGCGTCGATCACGAGATAACGTGCCACCTGAACATACCAAAAATTCGTTCCTAAGATGAGCGCCGCGTACAGCGCTGTTTCACGATTAAAAAAAAGGTTCCCAAACCAGTAAACTAATAGAATGCCCAGCAATCCAAACAACGCGGGAACGGCGCGGGCGGAAAATTCGTTTTCACCCAACAACCGAAAAGAACCGGCCGTTAGCCAGTAAAAAAGAGGTGGCTTTCTCAAATAACCCAACCCAAACACCGTCGGTTTTACCCAGTCGCCGCTGGCCACCATCTCCCGTGCGATCTCGGCGTAACGGCCTTCATCGGGATTTCGCAGCGGACGCTCCCCCAACCGGAAGAAAAAAAGAAAGCCGACCAACGCCAGCACTCCAAGCAGCGGCGCAAGCGAAAATTTAGAGGGAGCGTTTGAGGAAAAATTTGTCTTTGCGTTCATAGCTTTTTCTAAACCATCGCTGCCATTCGGCATAATCCGAAAAATCCAGGCGCCGTGTTTGGCCCGCCGACCATTCCCATCCTTCAGAAATAATTTTGGGAGAATCCGAAGGTTGGCTCTTCAGATCCACAACCTCGACCGATTCGCTAAAAACTTTAAGCGTTGACCGCGACGCAGAGGCAAAAACCGCCAAACCTCCAAGCCCCACGCGCAATTCCACATCCGGCGAAAAAATATGCAACGAGTCCGACCCGGACTCTGCCTCGAGAAGCGCAAACAACGACCCCTTTTTTAATCGAACTTCTTTCGGCGACTCTTTCGGAAACTCGAGCTCGGAATTTTCGTTGAGTTGCAAAAAATTACTCCATTGCCGATTCAGGCAAAAATCGACTATGGCGTCTTTTCCGGTACGAACAAGACTTCCTTTCCTAAGATAAAATGGCGCCGAAAGATTTTTCCAGTCGGGCTGAGCAGGTGACTTCATTTGCGCAACACCCGTTACTTGCACCACCTTCCAATATTCGATATCCGCTTGCGCAGCAGAATCCAAAATAAAAAAACCGCCCAGTATTCCCAACAGTAGAAGCGTTTTCATTGTTGAGCCGCGCGTTTGGCTGCTTTGAGCGCTGCGCGGCAATAAAAAAGAATAGAACGCGACAAGCTCAGCTCCTTTGACACCAGTTCCCTTTCGGCGACCCATCGATATTCGCGGTGCTCGCGCTCGTGCAAGCGCACCTGATTGTTTTGAGCTACGGCAAAATAAATAAACGCGATATGTTTATGATCTCCGGTGATGCGGTGCACATCCACGAATGAGGGTGTGAGAATAGGTTTAACGCCGGCATGGCCGATCACTGGCTTGTGCGCCAAAATACGCACTTTGAGGCCGGTTTCTTCCTTGATTTCCCGAAACAAGGACAGCTCCGGATCTTCATCTAGCTCGATGTGGCCGCCGATAGGCAACCATTCGTCGTATTTTTTGTGATCAATCAACAGAACGCGAGCGCGATGAACGATAAAAACAGAAACCACAAAATCATAGAGCTTGTGGATGTGCGGCATGTCTAATGAAGAAGTAAAACCGTCGCGAGCGTGAAGTAAGAAAAAATGGTGAGGATGTCCGTGATCGTCGTAATCAACGGTCCGGTGGCGGTGGCGGGATCGATTCCCAAACGTTCAAAAATAATCGGCTCGAGCGCACCCATCGTGGCGGCGATCGTCATTGAAATGCACATGCTCATACCGACCACCACGGCAAATTTCACCGTATAACGCTGGCCATAAAGCACGTAGGCCACGATGCCGAGGAAAACGCCGTAGGCCAGCCCCAACATCAGTCCCACGCGCATTTCACGAAAAATCGTTTTTAATTTCTGGTGCCCGTTCACCTGCCCCAACGCGATGCTGCGCACCACAATGGTGGCCGACTGCGATCCGACGTTGCCACCCATGGCCGCAATGAGAGGTGAAAATGAAGCTAGCGCGATGACTTTCATCAACGTTGCCTCATAGGATTTGATGATATACGCCGCAAAAATTTCCCCAAAAATCGTGACCACTAGCCACGGCATACGCAATCGCACGATGCGAAATACCGAGTGCTCCCTCAAATCGGCTGCCTGCGTACCAGCCATCTTCGCGATGTCTTCGCTGGCTTCCTGGCGCATGACGGAAATGATGTCTGACGCGGTTAAAACGCCGATGAGCCCTCCCTGATCATCCACAACGGGCGTTGAATTGATCTGGTATTTCGAAAAAAGCTTCGAGACTTCTTCCTGATCGGTTTCCGGTTTGACCTTGATCATTTCCACCGAGGCCATCATTTCATAAAGTTGTTCATCCGGGGGAGCGCTGACAAGATCCTGCAGCGTCAACGCTCCCATCACCTTTCCCGCATCATCGGTGACATAAAGCGCATATAAATGTTCTTTTTGACCGGGCCGCGTAATCGCTTGCAAAGACAAAAGCGCTTGCCTGGCCGTCATTCTGGGTGTTAATTTCACGAATTCCGGGTGCATCAAACTGCCGGCCGTTTTTTCCGGATACTTCATCAGTGTGTCGATGCGCGCCAGCGCCTCTTGGCGCTTGATCATGCCGGTCATTTTTTTTACGGCCCGCGGTGACATTTTATGAAAAATTTTGGCCAGATCCGGCGAATTGATATTTTCCAAAAGCGGAGTTACATTTTCCTCGCTCAGTTTTCCCAAAAGAAAACGCTGCTGATCGATATCTAAAATCTCAAAAAGTTTGAGCGCCGAGTTAGCCGGTAAAAGTTTAAAAATTTGTATCTGCTCTTCTTCATTGAAGCGGTTCCACACGTCCGAAAAATCCAACGGACTGCAGGCTTTTAAAACCTGCTTTAAAAGTAAATAGTTTTTCTCGTTAAGCAACTCACGGATTTCAGGGAAGAAAAGAGCGATGGACTGGGGATGTTCGTTCATGGACTAAAATGGCTTCAGAGCGAGGTTAGAACGCGCGATAATTGTAATATCCGAGAACTTCGACCGGGCAACAGGACACGGACACCAGCCGGTCATGATGCTTTTTCATAAACTGCTGGTGATTTTTTTCTGTTTTCCATAAATAAATAGATGCGTACTGGTTTTTTTCATTTGTTCGCATCAGCGTGTGATAACCTAAAAAACCCTTCTGTCGCCGGGCTTGTTTTTCCCAAATTTTGCAGTCGGCGCGGTAAAGGGAAACGTTTTTCTTTTGGATTCGAAAAAGAACCAGGTGAATAAACACCTTAGTACGATCGCAGGGCCGCCCACGTTTTCTCACCCACGACGCCATCGGCGGTAAGATGATTTTTTTTCTGAAACGACTTGATGGCTGAACGCGTCTTTTTGCCTAACCGTCCGTCTACAGGTCCAGGATCAAACCCCGCCCGCAGCAAGGCTTTCTGCAACTCCATCGGCGTAACACCGGAAGCGCGCAACAAATTGTACTTGTCGCTGGAGGCGCCCGAAGCAAAATTATTGGATAGCGCTTGTGGGCGACTGTCCAATTGATAATGAAGGTCTTGGATTTCCTGGTCCTTGGCCTGCAATTGGGTTTGCAACATCTGCACTTGGGCACTGGCATCCTGCGATTGCGCGGATTTCGGACGTGTCGTCGCGCAACCGGAAACAGTCAAAGCGATAAATAACATTGCCAACGATCTGAAAAAATTTTGGTTCATAAAATCCCCCGCGTTCTGAAATTTTCTTGAATTCGCACTCGAGTCATTTTCTTGCAACCGAAATGATTATACCCAGTTGTAAATTTAGTGCAACAAAAAACCGACACGATTATGGATTACACCCTAACCTTGCTATAATCGTTTCATGCAACCCCTGATCGTCGCCGAAAAAATTTCCAAGGACTATGGGGGCACCCCTGCCCTAAAAGAACTTTCTTTTTATTTGAACGCGGGCGAAATCGTAGGGTTGCTTGGCCCCAATGGCGCCGGCAAAACCACGGCAATCCATATTATTTTGGGACTTTTGAGTCCCACCAGCGGTGACGTGCGCGTCTTCGGCCTTTCCCCGCTCACCCATCGCCATTCTATCGCTCAGAAATTGAATTTTTCATCCGCTTACGTGCAACTGCCAACTAATCTCAAAGTCATCGAGAATCTTTCTATTTTTTCTAAAATCTATTGCGTTCCTGACGCAAAGAAAAAAATCAAAGATCTTTTGGAGCTTTTTGAAATCGGCGCTCTGCAAAACCGGCTCACGGGAGCGCTGTCTTCGGGGGAAAAAACACGGCTGAATCTTGCCAAATGTCTTTTGAACGATCCTGAGCTTCTTCTTTTAGACGAGCCTACGGCAAGCCTGGATCCCGAGATGGCTAACACGGTGCGAAAAATACTCAAAAAAATCCAAAAAGAAACAAATGTGGGAATTCTCTATACTTCCCACAACATGCCGGAAGTGGAAGAAGTCTGCAACCGTGTTTATTTTATCCACGAAGGGCGGTTGATCGCCGACGGCACGCCGCAGGATGTCGTAAAAACATTTCAAAGCAACAATTTAGAACAAGTGTTCATCAAAATCGTTCGATCCGGGGATATCATTCTTGCGCGCTAGCATTTCACGCATTCAAGCGATGTTGCTGCGCTATCTTTTTCTTCACAAGCGAAGCCTTCCCAGAACGCTGGAAATCGTTTTTTGGCCCGTGATGGAACTTCTGGTGTGGGGATTTGTGACCGTGTATTTGAGAAGCCTTGCCCAAGATTCCTTGTCCAAACTTTTTTTCTTCCTAATCAATGCCATGATTTTTTGGGACATCCTCTATCGCAGCCAGCAGTCTGTCAGCATCGCAATCGTCGAGGACATCTGGACGCAAAATATCGTGAACATTCTCGTCTCTCCGGTTAAAATTTGGGAATGGCTGGTCGCCACATTTATTTATGGGCTGGGGAAAGTGCTGCTGATCACGCTGATTCTTGCCGGCATCGCGTGGGCATTTTATCACTTCAGCCTGATCGACAATCTCGGTTTTTACGTAATACCGCTGGTGGCAAATCTTCTCTTATTCGGCTGGGCTGTCGGTGTTTTTACTTCGGCGCTCATTATCCGCTGGGGCCATGCCGCCGAGGCACTGGTCTGGGGAATTCCCTATCTTCTGCAACCCATCTCGGCAATTTATTATCCTCTATCGGTGCTACCGGGTTGGCTGCAAGTAATTTCGAGATTGCTTCCCAGTACTTACGTTTTTGAAGGCATGCGCGCCGTCAGCGCCACGCACGCCATGCCGTTGAATTATTTTTGTCTGGCGTTGAGCCTAAACTTGGTTTATTTTTTTCTGGCCGGAATTTTTTTTAAACGGATGTACGTCGCGGCGAGAAAATCGGGACGACTGGGTCGGCTGGGAATGGATTAAGGACTGGCTTGTAAAGAATGCATTATCTTTTCAGCGGTTGGAAGGGACTTTTCAAAATCTTCGCTTAGCGCCTTGTACGTCAGCACATAAGCGTTTTTTCCCACAAATAAAGTGTACGCCTTAAACCGAAAAAGCCTGTCCTTGACCACCGCCGTGTAAAGCACGGCGATAGCTTCGTGACCCATAAATTCGGTTCTGGCTTCCTCGAGCGGTTTAAAGCTCTTCAGCAACATGGGGGCGCCGCCGATTGATTTTCGATGATAGTCGATCAAAGAAACGTCGCCTGACTGGCTTAGGTCTTCGACGACCACATCCACGTTTTCGGCAAACTTGTCTTCCTTAGATTCCAGCGGCGATAAAAACATCGTAACTTTGCTAATTTCCTTGACTCTCCAATCTATGGGATAGTCGATGGAATAAAGGTAACGAGCGCTGGTGTATGTCTTGTTTTTCTCACCCATTGCCGGAGCCGCCATGAGCACAAAAAAAACCAGAAAAATGGAAAGTTTTTGGAACGTTTTCATAGGCGCCAGTTTAACACACCTCTTATAGACTATCCTAGATCACACAATGTTAATATTACTTAATATTGAATATTATTTATAACTAATATATACTATATATTATGGGTGATAAAGTCTTTTTTGGCTTATTGGGTCGGATATACCAGGGTGCTGAGAAAATGCTGGTGTGCCTGCTTTTGTCGGGGTTGCTGGTGTGTCTTCCCACATTCGCAAATTACGCAGCGACGGCACTTCGCGGGGACTGGGCAGATAAAGCGCTTTCGGACGTGCTCAGCGAAAAATACGGCTGCCCCGTCACCGTCAAAAATGTATACCTTGCCGGATGGTCCGATATTTATTTTTCCTCCTTGCATGTGCGCCGTACCAACGGCAGAATGTTGATACAGAGCGCGCAGGGAAGCCTTCACCTAAAAAATTTCAATTTTTTCAGAAAAGCGACGTTCGAAACGGAGCTGCGCCTAAATCGCGTCATTTTCTTTCACGAATACTACAAAGATTCGCCGACATTCAAACCATGGAACCAACTTCTGCAAAAACCGTTTGAAGTTCAGGAGCTGATCTTGCGCGTCGTTCAGAGCAAAGAAAAAACACTGGTCAAGATTTTAAAGAGCGCCTCCAAAGATATGCTTCTGGATGGAGGAATATCGGTCGACGCCTCCGGATACTTGCAGGACAGCCTTCATGTGCGTTTGTCACCGTGGATGATCCTACGGGCAATTTTGGCCTGACTCATAAAAACGCAGTAGATCTTCGTAGCCACCTATCGATTTTCCATCGACAAGAATTTGCGGCACCGTGATCTGCCCGGTCATCTGCGCCAACTTCTCACGCATGACCTCATCGCGCGTGACATCAATTTCGTCGTAGACGACTTTTTTGGATTTCAAAAAATCTTTCGCTGCGCGACAATAGGAACAGGAGCCTGTGGTGTAAATCACGACTTTTTTAGCCATGGGATTTTTGCGTTGAACTATAAAGTCCAGTCACAACCTTTAACGAAAGCACCTCGGCCGCGGTCAACCGTCTTTTTTGACCGCTTCTCATGTCCCCCAGCGATAAAGGTCCATACTGAAATCTCTCCAACTCTATCACGCGATGCCCCACGCTTTCAAAAATGCGGCGGATCTGCCTTTTTTTTCCTTCATGTAAAATGACTGTCAACGCGCTCTCGCGTTTGTTTCTGGCATCAATACGCACCACGCACGGCGAGGTGGTGCCTTCTTCAAGAACAACCCCTTTTTCAAGCTTCTGCGCTTCTTGGTCGGCAATAAAACCTTTGACCTTTACATGATATTTCTTTTCAACACCAAATTTCGGGTGCGTGAGACGAAATGCAAGTTCGCCGTCATTGGTCATGAGCAGAAGTCCCGTGGTATCGCGATCCAACCGCCCCACCGGAAAAAGACGGGTTGGCAGGACATCTTGAAAATAATCGGCCACGATACGCTCAGCATGGGGATCTTGAAGCGTGGTCATAACGCCTTTGGGTTTGTTAAACAGATAATAAACAGACTCAAGGGATTGCTCAGTGGGAAGTTCACGACCTTCAGCGCTGATTTTGTCTTTCAAAACGTCCACGCGAAAACCTTTTTCGTGGACGGCCTTTCCATTCACCAGTACCTGACCGCTTTCAATCAGACCAACAACGCCACGGCGGCTGGCAATGCCGAATCGCGCCAGAACCACTTGCAGACGTTCGCCTGTTTTGGCTTGATCCTTGGGCGCAGACATTAGGCCTCCTGCCGCTTGGTCCTTTTTCTCGCCAGCGAATCGATCAGTCGTTTGCGCAACCGAATATTTTTGGGCGTCACTTCAACCAGCTCATCCGGTCCGATGTATTCGATGGCTAGCTCCAGCGTCATTTCTTTAGGAGGCGTCAAAGAAACCGCTTCATCGGAGCCGACGCTTCGCATGTTCGACATTTTTTTGGTTTTGCAGGGGCTGATCTCCAGATCTTCTCCGCGCGAATTCTCGCCGATGATCATGCCTTCGTACACGTCAACTCCAGAACCGATAATTAGTTCACCGCGTTCCTGACAATTACATAACGCATAGGAAGTCGACACGCCGTTTTCGCAGCAGATCAGAGAACCGTGGGACTGGTCCCCCCATGAAATATCTACCGCCGGTTTGTATTCGTCAAACACGTGATGCATGATGGCGGTGCCACGCGTTTTGGTCATCAAAGCGCCTTTAAGACCAATCACTCCGCGCGTGGAGATCTGATATTCAAGATGCAGCTCGCCGGTCGGTGTCTGAGACATGTTTTTCATCAGACCGCGACGCCGACCGATTTCTTCGAGTACAGCCCCTTGATACTCGGTCGGGACGTCCACGATAAGAAGCTCGAACGGTTCCTGTTTAACGCCATTTTTTTCATGCATGATCACCACTGGTTGCGAGACTTGCAGCTCAAAACCTTCGCGGCGCATGGTTTCGATCAAAATAGCCAGATGAAGTTCCCCGCGGCCGGAAACAAGAAACGTGTCCGGGCTTTGTGTTTCATCCACGCGCAGCGAAACATTTGTTTCCAATTCCTTAAAAAGCCGGTCCCGAATCACACGCGAGGTGACAAACTTGCCTTCACGCCCGGCAAAAGGGCCGGTATTGACTCCGAAAGTCATCTGAACGGTCGGCTCGTCGATTTTTAGCGTCGGCAACGGCTCGGGCTTGTTGGGATCAGTAATTGTTTCGCCGATCCCTATCTCCATAAAGCCCGCCACGGCAACGATATCTCCGGCTTCGGCGCGTTCCACTTCCACGCGCTCCAAGCCCTGATAAGTCAACAAGCCTGTCACCTTGGCGCTCACCAAGCTTCCATCACGGCGGGAAAGACCGGCGATTTGCCCTTTTTCAATGAAGCCGCCTGTGATTTTGCCAATACCCATTTTTCCCTTGTAAGAATCCTGCTGAAGCGCCAACACCAAAATTTGAAGCGATTTGTTTACATCCCCGGTCGGAGCCGGAACTTTCTCCAAAATAATATCCAAAAGAGTGGTGATATTATCCGAGGGATGTTTCAAATCAAGCGTGGCCGTTCCTTTGAGGGCCGAAGCATAAACGATGGGAAAATCAAGCTGCTCTTCGCTCGCGTTGAGTTCGCAAAAAAGATCGAAGGTTCGATTGACCACTTCTTCGATCTGTGAGTCCTGACGGTCTACTTTATTCACCACCACAATGACGTGAAGTCCCTGCTCTAAAGCCTTGCGAAGCACAAAACGCGTTTGCGGCATCGGGCCATCCTTGGCGTCCACAACCAGAAGAGCGCCTTCGGCCATGCGTAGAGTGCGTTCCACCTCACCCCCGAAATCGGCATGCCCCGGCGTGTCGATAATGTTGATCTTGACTCCCTTGTAAACAACGCTGGCATTCTTGGCTCGAATGGTGATGCCGCGCTCGCGTTCAAGATCCATCGAGTCCATGATGCATTCGCCCATCTCATTGATGTTTCGGTGGGCTTGGGTTTGCTTTAAAATGGAGTCCACCAGCGTCGTTTTTCCGTGGTCCACGTGCGCAATAATGGCAACATTTCGTATTTTTTTAGAGCTAGTTTTTGGCGACATAAGCGCAGTAGTATACCATACTCCCGGAACGTTTCAGCGAATTCCTCGGCACCCAAGCAGGCTGTGTTACAATGAATTCATGATTCAACTCAAATCACTGACTTTGAAATCCGGCGTCATTCAGTCCCCCATGGCCGGCTGCACGGATCTTGCCTACCGTCTTCTTTCCAGGGAATACGGGATGGAGTTTTGTTTCCTTGAAATGGTGGCAGCCGAATCCCTGATTCGCGACAATGAAGGCACCCGCGAACTCATGAAAACGATTGTCGAGGACAAACCGCTGGGCGCTCAAATCGTGGGATGCCGCCCCGAAGCCATGGCCGAAGCCGCTCAAATCGTGGAAGACCTGGGTTATGATCTTTTGGACATTAACTTTGGCTGTCCGGTGCCGAAAGTGTTCGGAAAGGGCGCGGGATCCGCGCTTTTAAACCGCCCCGAAGAGGCGCGCCAAATTTTTACGCAAGTGGTAAAAGCCGTCAAAAAAATTCCCGTCACCGTCAAAATGCGTCTTGGCGTCGATGACCCGTCCGGCCGGGAAGCGGCCGTAATCGCAAAAATCGCTCAAGACTGTGGATTGGATGCAGTCACGGTGCACGGGCGCACACGCGCACAAGGCTATTCCGGCAACGCGGATTATCAAGCCATCCGGCGAGTCAAAGATGCCGTCAAAATCCCTGTCATTGGAAACGGGGATGTGAATTCGGGTGAAGATGCGCTGCGCATGAAAAAAGTGGCGGGTGTGGACAGCGTCATGATCGGCCGCGGAGGGCTTGGCAATCCGTGGATTTTCAGGGACATTGAAGAAGCCTTGCATGGAAAACAAGCCCGCACCGGACCTTCTTTTCAGGAAAAAAAACGCGTGCTGTTGCGGCATTTGGAACTGGAAATTGCCCACCGCGACGAAAAAACGGCGGTGTTGCACCTTCGGCGCATCGCCTGTTGGTATGTTAAAAACGTTCCGGGTGCCGCGGAATTTCGAGGCAAAGTGATGAAATGTGAAAGCGCTGCCCAGATGCGGAAAACAATCGAGGACTTTGAGCCTACTTTTAGCGACTGATCTTGAGAACTTTGTATTTTAGTATTCCGGCGGGAATTTTGATTTCAGCCATCTGGCCGACTTTGAGCCCCAAGAGGCCTTTGGCAATCGGAGAAGTCACGGAAAGTTTGCCTTCGTCAAAATCGGCCTCGTCCTGCGTGACAATGCTGTAACTAAATTCTTCTTCGGATTTTAAATCCTTCAGCAGCACAGTCGCGCCGATAAACACTTGATCTTTTGGAATCTTGGACTCATCAATGATTTGGATGCGGCTTAATTTTTCCTCGTGATCCGAGATGCGCTTTTCATTGAACGCCTGGCTATTTTTGGCCGCATCATACTCGGCATTTTCCTTCAAATCACCAAACGCGCGCGCTTTGGCGATGTCGACGGCAATTTCACGACGTTTGACGGTTTTCAGATGCTCGAGTTCCTTGACGAACTTATCGTATCCTTCACGGCTCATTGGAATTTTTTCACTCATATTTCCCTTCCTGCATCCCCGATGAATTTTTGTTGCCGATTCATTTTAACATATCCAGTCTCTTTTTCAATTTCTCCATCGGCAAGCCCACTGCGTTTGAAAACGAACCTCGCAGCTCTTTCACAATGGGATTGGATTGCGTCTGGATCGCGTAAGCGCCGGCCTTATCCATTGGATTGATACACTGAAAATAGCGCCGGATCTGCGGCAAACTCATTTTTAAAAGCCTTACCGTTGTTTTTTCATGAAACATAATTTTCTTTTCGATCTTTCTCCCGTTCATTTTTAAAAAAACCACCCCCGTATACACCGTGTGCCAACGACCCTGCAAAGAATAAAGGATTTTCTCCGCCGCGCGGCGATTTTTAGGCTTGCCGATAATTTCATGGTTACAATAAACGATCGTGTCCGCCGCAAGAATGATGCCTTTTTTAATAGCGCCTGAAGCAGCCAAGGCTTTCCCGAGCGCGTTTTTCCGGACTACCAACGCCGGCGACATTCCTCGGGGATGGCTTTCTTTATAATCCGTCTTTAAAACCCGGTAGCGTAGCCTCGCTTCTTTTAAAAGCCTTGCGCGACGCGGAGAACCGGAAGCCAGATACAGCATCAGCGTTTTGCGGCTCCGTGGCCGGCAACGACGCCGCTGGACCAAGCCCATTGAAAATTAAATCCCCCGATACGTCCATCCACATCCAGAATCTCTCCGGCAAAAAAAAGACCCGGAACGATTTTAGATTCTAACGTGGCCACGTTCACTTGTCTTAAGTCGACGCCCCCGGCCGTCACTTCGGCTTTTTTATATCCCAGGACGCCGGACACCCGAAGCGATGCTCGCAAAAGCGCCTGCACGAGCCGGCTTCTGTCGGAAGCGGAACAGTCTTTCATCGATTTTTCATGGACCCAACCCAATTTTTGGACGATAATTTCTGCAAAACGCGCGGGCAATAAAAATTGTTCCGACAAAAAATTATGAATCCGTTGGTGAGAGTGTTTTGCCTTTTCGAACGCTTTCGACAACAACTCTTCGTTTTGAGAGGGAATAAAATTGGCTTCGATTCGTTTATCTTCGGCTGACGACGTCGCATAATGCCGGCTTAAGTCTAAAACCGCTGGACCGCTAAATCCAAAATGCGTAAAAAGAAATGAACCCCGGCTTTCAGCTTTTTTTTTGCCGTGGCTAAAAAAACTAAGCCTGGCCTCCAGAGTGATTCCGCTTAAACCCTGCCACTGCACGTCGTCGCTGGTCAAAGGCGTCAATGCCGGGGACGTCGGAACAATGTGATGCCCCAGCTCTTTAGCCATTAAAAATCCCGTGCCGTCGCTCCCGGTTTCGGGATAGGACAATCCGCCTGTGGCAAGCACCACGCGCCGGGCGTAAAACCGTTGGTTTTCCGAAATCAGCTCAAAATAATCTGCCTTTTTTTGAATCGTCGTAATTCTCACGTTGGTTTGCAGCGGGACCTGCACACGGTTCAACTCTTTTAGAAGCGCTTCCAGGACGGTGCGTCCCGAATTCGTGGTGGGAAAATATTTTCCTGTCGGCTCAAGAACAAGGCGAATGCCAATCTCTTCAAAAAAACGGATGGTTTTATCCGGCGGGAAAGCATCGAACACGTGACGCAGAAAATGCTTAGCACCACCTTGGTAATCGGAGGCTATCACGGCTTTGTTGGTGACATTGCATCGAGTGCCGCCTGAGATCAAAATTTTAGCGCCGACTTTATTTCGCGAATCCAAAAGCACGATCGAGTGCCGACCCTCACGGCCGGCGGTAATAGCTGCCATGAGGCCGGCTCCGCCGGCGCCTATCACGGCAATGTCAACGGCCGAGGGTGAATTCAAGGAAAAAAAACGAGGGTCAGCGTTGGCGTTCCAGGACAAGTCCGAACATCACCAAACGTTCGATATCTGTCCAGGGTTTTTGAGAACTCAATATGGCAAATGTAATTGATTTATTGGGCGAATAATTGGTCCCGACAAAGGTGTGGCGTGACGCACGGGTCCAACCGGTTTTGCCTTTGACAAATTTCGGTATTTTCCAGAGCATTTTATTGTGCGCGCGAATCGGAATGACTTTTCCGTCACTTCCCCTAATCGAGGTCTCGGTAATGCCGAATATTTCGTCGAGGCGCTTGTCTTTGACAGCCACGCGCATGAGGCGCGCCAAATCATAGGCCGTTGTGTACTGCTTGCTGGATTTATTGGGAAGTCCGGTGGCATTTATAAAAAAAGTGTTATTCATTCCGAGTTCGCGCGCTTTCAAATTCATTTGATTGGCAAACTCCCTCTCCGATCCAGCCACCGCTTCGGCCAATGCCACGGCGGCGTCATTTGATGAGGAAACCAAAGCCGCCTTCACCAGATCTTCCACGGAATACTGGGCGCCTGGCGTTAAACCCGCTTTGCTCTGCGGCATGTTTGTGGCATTGTGGCTAATGGTAATTTTTTGTTCCATGGGCAAGTATTCGCGTACCAGTAAAACAGTCATGACTTTGGTGGTGGAAGCGGGAGGAAGTTTTAAATTAGGTTGTTGCGCGTATAAGATCACGCCGTCTTGCATATCGACAATGGCGCAAGACTTGGCCGTCAAACGAATATTGGGCCTTGCCGCAAAAGCGTCAGGAGGAAAGAATAAGACGAACGCCGATAGAAACCCCAGCAATGAGGCAACACGTAAAAAATTTTGTTTTTGGCGCATCGTGATTTCGATTTAAAAGCTCTGGAACAGATTTTTTTTTATTCGCCGGACGCGTGGGGTGCCATCCTCATTGGAAATGCGGTGATTTCTTCCAAAACGATCACGCGTGTAGTTAGACTCATGCGTCTCGCCATCCGGCACAGCCACCTTGTTGTGGATGCTCATATGCGCTTTAAATTCTAATTTATTGAGGGACCGGTTTGTAGCCATGTGTTCATGTTATCACAACCAGGTGTAATTGGGTACTCTACCCTCTTGAATTATTTTATGTTAGAATGAGTTCCCATGCAAAATCAAGACTCTCAACAACTGAGAAAAGTGTGCTCGGTTTGCGGTACCCCCCAAGGCGTGGAAATCGAAACCGTAACCAACGTGATGCCACAGCCGGAGGACATGTTTCCGGTGCTTTTGTGTAGGGAACACAAAAAAGCGCTGCAGGACCGGACGCTGGACATCACGATGGATGAGAAAAAAAATCTCTGCTTTGTGGTGAAAAAAAAACCCGCTCAACCGCCTAGATAGGCTTCCTGAACAGCGCGGCTCTGGCGAATCGCCTGAGCATCACCCTCCAAAACGATTTGACCAATCTCAAGCACGTAGGCACGACTGGCAATTTTAAGTGCCATATGCGCGTTCTGTTCGACCAGTAAAATTGTCATGCCCTGCCGGTGAATTTCCTGAATCATTTTAAAAATCATGGATACCAAAATCGGCGCAAGGCCAAGTGAGGGTTCGTCCAACACCAACAGCTTGGGGCGAGACATAAGCGCGCGACCCATAGCAAGCATCTGCTGTTCTCCGCCGGATAAAGTTCCTGCCGTTTGTCTGAGACGTTTTTTCAAAACAGGAAATATTTTAAAAATCTTCTCGAGGTCCCGATGGATTTCTATTTTATCACGACGGGTGAAAGCGCCCAACTCGAGATTTTCCAGCACGTCCATTTTTTGAAATATTTTCCGCCCTTCCGGCACGTGTGAAATGCCTGCTCTCACAATCCGTTCCGGTGAAAGTGAGGAGATGACCTTCTGCTGAAAAAGAACCTCTCCCGCCACCGGACGCGCAAGACCGGATATTGTTTTGAGCACCGTAGTTTTTCCCGCGCCATTGGCTCCCAAAAGAGCCACGATCTCGTTGGAATAAACGGATAAACTGATGCCTTTCAAACACTCGACTTGGCCATAACGCGTGTAAACATGTTTCAATTCGAGCATGGGTCAACCTTCCCCCAAATACGCCTTGATCACGCGCGCATTATTTTTGATTTGCTCGGGCCGGCCTTCGGCAATTTTTTCACCTTCATCGAGCACAATCACCCGCTGGGAAAGCGGCATCACGACTTTCATGTCGTGCTCGATCAAAAGAACCGCGATGTTCCGGCCTTGAATTTTTCGGATCAGTCGCATCAACTCCTCTTTCTCCGTCGGATTCATGCCGGCCACCGGCTCATCCAGTAAAAGCAGTTTGGGATCCGTCGCCAACGAGCGCGCGATCTCCAGGCGTTTTTGGCTACCATAAGGCAAATTGCCCGCAATTTCATTCCCCAATCCATCCAACCCCACGAATTGCAGCCATTCAAGGCTTTTTTGAAAAATCATTTTTTCTTCGACGTGAAAACGCCGGGTTCGCAACAGCGCATCCCATAAACCCGAACGTGTTCGGGCATGAAAACCCACCGCGATATTTTCCCATAAGGTCATATTTTTAAAAATCCGCAGATTTTGAAACGTTCGCGCCAGGCCTTTTTCTAAAATTTGGTGGCTTGGCAAACCCTCCAGACGAATCTGTCCGTCGCAAAAATAAATTTCTCCTTGATCCACCGGCAAAAGACCCGTGATGCAGTTAAAAAAAGAGGTTTTACCAGCACCGTTGGGGCCGATAAGCCCGACAATTTCAGCCTCACCGACCGTCAGTGAAACATTTTTTAAGGCCTGGACACCTCCAAAACGTTTGGAAAGCGCTTTGACTTCAAGAATCGGCATCGACAGCCTCCGCTCGATGGCGCTTCAATTCCCGCCGAATGAGTTGACCGCCCAAAATGCCTTGCGGACGGAAAATCATCATCAAAATCATTAAAAGCCCAAAAATCAGCATGCGATATGCCGCAAAACCTCTTAAAAGCTCCGGCAACACGCCGAGCACCAGAGCGCCGAGCGCAGCGCCCCAGATATTTCCCAGTCCTCCTAGCACCACCATGGACAAAATCAGCACGGACAGCACAAAATCAAAACTGTCCGGCGTGATAATCGTCTGCTTTGAGGCAAAGCAGGCTCCCGCAATCCCCGCAATGAAAGAACTCACGCCAAATGCCATCAGCTTAATACGAAGAGTGGGGACCCCCATGCATGAGGCGGCAAGCTCATCTTCGCGAATGGCAACAAATGCGCGCCCTATCTTGGAATCGCTCATGCGAAACAAAACAAAAGCCGTCGCCGCCACCAACGCGAGCATCAGGTAAAAATAAGGCGTGGGATTCACCGAGAAACTGTAGCCAAAAATTTTGGGACGCGCGATACCGAGCAGGCCATTGGGACCCCCGGTGAAACGATCAAGATTGTTGAACGCGATGCGCACAATTTCGCCGAAACCCAATGTGGTGATCGCCAGGTAATCCCCACGCACACGAATAGACGGAATCCCGATCAAAAACCCAAACAGCATCGATGCCAGGCCCGCCACCGGAAGCGCCATCCAAAAAGACCAACCGCCATGCAAATTCAATAACGCATACGCGTAAGCGCCGATCGCAAAAAAAGCCGCGTAGCCGAGATTCAGTAACCCTGTAAAACCGACGACCACGTTGAGACCCATGGCCAAGAGCGCATAGATGCCGACATTGGTCATCAAATCCACGTGGTAGGTATTTGGATCGATCAAGGGGAAAAACAAAAAAGGCAGAAAAAACAGCAATTTTTTCAATGGGAAATCATCCCTCGGTGGGTTCTAAACTTTTTCTGGAATATTTTCACCGAGAATCCCGGTGGGTTTAAAAAAAAGTACCGCGACAAGTAGCACGAACGCAAACACGTCTTTCCATTCCGAAGAAATATAGCCGGCGCCCAAGCCTTCAAACACGCCGAGCAACAACCCTCCGATCATCGCCCCCGGAATAGATCCGATTCCTCCGAACACTGCGGCCGTGAACGCCTTGATGCCGGCCAGATACCCGTCGTGAAAATTGATGCTGCCGTAATTCATCGCAAAAAGAGCGCCTCCTATAGCCGCCAGCGCCGAACCGACCATGAACGTGACCTGAATCACGCGGCTTACCGAAATCCCCATTAAATACGCCGCCTCCATATTTTCGGCTGTTGCGCGCATCGCCTTGCCCAGCATAGTATTTTTCACAAACCCTGTCAGAAGAAACATCAAGCTGATCGACACACAAAAAATAATCATCTGCACCAGCGAAAAAGTGACACCTCCAAAATCCAACTGCCAGGAGGGTAAAATCTCCGGCATGTTTTGTTCTTTTGAACCATAAATCAACATCACGGCATTTTGAAGAAAAAAAGAAACACCGATTGAGCTAATCAATGCCGTGAGTTTGGGAGAAGAACGCAAGGGACGGTAAGCGACTTTCTCGATCAAGGCGCCGAGCAAAGAACAGCCGGCCATTGAAAAAAGAAACACGCAAGGAAGAAGAACCCATACACAAACATGGCCAAACAAAGCGGAAACAATCCCGATAATGGTGAGCGCAAGATAAGCGCCGACCATAAAAATTTCTCCGTGGGCAAAATTAATGAGTTGCAACACGCCATACACCATCGTGTAGCCCAACGCGATCAGTGCGTACACCATTCCGATCGTTAGGCCATTGAGAAGTTGCTGAAGAAAAAGGGTCATGCCGTCAAGGTTTGACTTCTTTTAGAAATTTGAATTTTCCCTTCTCGACCTTGAAGATTCCAACACTTTTGCCGATCGCATCGCCTTTTTCATCAAAATTGACCGGCCCGAGAATGCCGGGATAGTCTTTCATTTTTTTTACTTCGGCAAGCACCGCTTGGCGATCTTTCTTCCCCGCTCGACGAATCGCTTCGATCAACACATTGGCGGCGTCATAACCATACGCGGAAAAAGAACCTATTTCACCATAACGCGCCTCATAGCGCGCCACAAAATCCTTGGCGCCCGGAATGGTGTGCGGATCCACGCCCAGCATTGTCGCGTAAACGCCTTCGGCAAGCTCAGCACCTGTGAGCTGTATCAGCGTGACGTCATAAATACCATCGCCGCCCATCCAAGTGACGCTTAACCCCACTTTTTTTGATTGTTTTAGCAGTAGCGACAGTTCCGGATAAATGCCTCCAAAAAAAATAAGCTCCGGCTTCACTGACTTGATCTTGGTGATAAGCGGCATATAATCCTTTTCGCCCTGTGTGATGCCATCATGCCTCAGCACGATTCCGCCCAGCGCCTTGAATTTTTTCTCAAATTCATTGGCCAGTCCCCTGCCATACGTCGTTTGGTCATCCAACACCACGATCCGCTGCGCCTTCAGATCTTCACGCGCAAACGTGGCCGCCGCCGGCGCCTGCACATCATCCGTAGCGCAAATGCGGAAAAAAGTGTCAAATCCTTGACGGGAAATTTCGGGATTCGTCGAGGCGGGAGTGATTTGAGTCACGCGACCTTCATGGTAAATTGAGGAAGCAGCCTTCGTGCAGCTGGAATTAAAATGCCCCACGACACCCATCACATCGGGATTAGCGATCAGCTTATTGGCGGCCAGCACGGCCTGAGTCGGGTTGTGCTGGTCATCCAATGCCTCAAATCTCAGTTTCACGTTGCCAAACACCGGCCCTTGAACATTGGCGTCTTCAACGGCCATTTGGGCTCCCTGCATGACGCCGATGCCGATGTAAGCCTGATCGCCGGTCAAAGGCGCCACAAGGCCGATTAGAATTTCGTCATTCTTGCAAAACGCAGGAGGACAGAAAAGGCAGCTAAATAAAAAAAGTGCGAAAAAAAAAGGCTTCATGGCAGGCCCCGGGGTCAGCCTAGTTCGTTCCTTTCGAACGCTTGATGCTTCGAAGCACAACTTCAATGACCTGCTCAAGATCCTCAAACCCACCCATTTTGGAAAAAAAACCCGAAATATTCAAGTCCTTGGTCTTGTGAATCATCGCATCATCCGCATGCGCCGTCACCATGACGATGGGGATAGTTTTGTTGAACTCGCGAACTTTCGTGATCATCTCAATTCCATTCATCCCTTCCATCTTAAAATCGGCGAATACGATGTCTACATTCGAATTTTTTTTGAGTTGTTCGATGCCTTCCGGGCCACTCAAAGCCGTTGTCACCTGATACCCGCGCGAACGCATCCAATACGTCATCGTTTCCAGAAAATCCGGCTGGTCGTCGACGAACAGAATGCTGATATCTTTCGACATTAAGATCCTCCTATCACCGCTTGTTGTTTGAGAGGCAAAATAAACATAAATTTTGCGCCTTTTTTTTCTTCGCTTTCAGCAAAAATTTTTCCCGTATGCCTGTCCACGATTTCCTTGGAAATGCAAAGCCCTAAACCCGTGCCGCTGATGCCCTGCTGATCACCAAATTGTTCAAATCGTCCAAATAGCTTCGGCAGGTTTTCCTTGGCAATGCCAATACCCGTATCCGCCACGCACACTTTGACCGAATCCGTGTCATTCCAAGCGCATGAAACAAATATTTTACCGCCACGCGGCGTAAACTTGATGGCGTTGCCGATCAAGTTATTCAATACCTGTGTTATTTTAACAGAATCCATGATAATTTCTGGAAAACTTTTTTCAATACCCCGCTCGATAGAAATATCCTTGGACTTTGCCCAAGTATTCAATGCGTCGCACGCGTCATTCAACAACTTATCCAAACGCGCCGGAGCAAACTTCAAGCGCATTTTTCCGGACTCAATCTTTGCGATGTCCAACAGGTCTTCGACCAAGCGGCTTAAGTGCGCCAGATTGCGGTGAACGATATTGACAAAATTCAACTGGATTTCATTGAGAGGTGCTGAAGCCCTGTCCAAGAGAATTTCAATGGCCTTCTGCATTGCCACAATCGGCGTGCGCAATTCATGTGTGACGTTTGACACAAAGCGGCTTTTGATTTCATCGAGTTCTTTTTGTTTGGTAATGTCGGTGAGTACGTTCACCATGCCGACCGTTTGCCCATCTTCGTTTTGAATTATAGCGCTGGAAGCTCGTATCACTTTTTTGACATTTTCGTCTTTCGACGTGTATTCGACCACCCGTTCGCCGCCGCCGTCCGCCTCCCGGCTCAAGGAGACCAGATGTTCACTGCCAAGCCCCTCCATGATCGGTTTTCCAACTTTTTTCCCGTTCTGAGCGCCCAGCAGCTTTTCAGCGGCAGGGTTCATCATAAGCACCTCGCCTTTTTGGTTGACAACGACCAGGCCTTCGGCAATGCTTCTTACTACAGCTTCTGTATTTTTTTTCTCTGATTCAACGCGCTTGTATTCGCGCTTGACTTCATCGTACTTCTCAAGAGTTTTTGAAAACTCAAGCTTAACGCCATTCACTTCCTTGTTTTTTTCCTGCATCATGACCTGGTACTTCACCGAATATTCCTGTTTCAACTCTTTGAGCCGCTGCTCGGTTTCTTCTTCCACGATTTTGGAAATAACCTGAAGCGTCCCTTCACGCTCACCCGCACGAATGGGAAGCCGTCCAAGCTTTTCGCGCAAAGCGGAAGCAAGACTGGGAGGGTTGTGCACTTCAGCGGGTTTGCCGGGTGCGTTTTCAATACGGACTTCTTTGTTGGCGTGAGCTGCGCGATTCAAAGCAACGGCAATAACAACCGCCAAAACTACGGTTACGCTGATAACAACAATCGCCGTGGGTGAAAAGGCTTCATTCATGAATAACTCATTCCAAGGATTGTGGTTACGTTTTTATTCAAACCGAGTTTATTATAAAGCGAGACAACTGTCTAGCGCTTTCGGCTACCAGGATGCTAGGGGGGAGGGATTTGTGTTTTCTAAAAAAAGACCTATTGGTCGACGCTAGAAGTGGCTGTTGCCCCCACGGCATTGCCGCTGTCAGATGAGGAGGAACCATTCAAGTACCTCTCCAACGCTACCCAAGTTTTGGAGCCTACCTTGCCATCGACCTTTAGGTTGTTGCTGCTCTGAAACTGCTCAATGGCTCTCTTGGTTGCCGGGCCAATTTTTCCATCAATGGCGCCATTGTACAAACCCGCATTCTTGAGCGCAGTCTGAATCTGCTGCTCATGCGTCAATGCGGCTGTGGTTGTGCTCGTCGAGAGAGCTGCTTGTGTCTGCGTTGAACGAAAACCGGCGCGTACCGAGGTCGGACCCGCAATCGGAGGAACGCCCTGAGTGATCGGTGAAGTTTCAATCGGCAGCACTTCCACGCCTCCCTGCTGGCTACTGGCGGTTGAGGCTTGCGGTAATTGCGCTAATTCTTCGGTCGATGTGGACGAATCAAACCCGGTGCCGGTAATGCTGGCCTGCTCGGTGGATTTCTTCGCGCATCCTGAAACGGCGAAAACAATAATCAACAATGAGAGGGTTCCGAGCTTCCAGCAGTTCATGGGCATTCCTTCCATAGTTTTAAGAGTTGCAAAAATTGGGGTAAACGAACACTTGAGTGAGAGTATACCCGCACGATTTTTTAAAGTCAAGGTGGGTTATAAAAATTTCGTAAAAATTCAGGGCTGCTTCAAAATGAGTTTTGCCAACATCTCGCGGTAGTCTTTGAACGTCAAAGGCTTGCTAATAAGGCAATCCACTCCGTTAGGACATTCTTCTTTGGCTTTCATCAACTCCCCAAAACCAGTGAGCATGATCACCGGCGTTTTGGGAGATATTTTTTTGATGGCATTGGCCAGCTGGTCGCCGTTCATCTCCGGCATCGCGCGATCCGTGATCACCAAATCGAATTTTTTTTGTTTAAAAAATTCCAGCGCTTCGCGACCATCTTTGGCTACCGTGACCTGGTGGCCATCGCCAGCCAGATACTCCCTAAGCACATCGCGCACCATAACTTCGTCGTCCACGACGAGAACTTTGATTTTTCTGCTTAATTTTTCAACCAGCACAGGGGCTTTGCCATTTTCGTTTTCTACGGATGCGGGGTTTCGAAGCGGCAGGCGAATCATAAATGTGCTACCTACCCCCTCTTGGCTTTTAATCTCGATGCTGCCCTCATGACGCCGAATGACGCCGTAAACCATCGCCAAACCCAGTCCGGTGCCCCCTCGGCCTTTGGTTGAAAAAAAGGGCTCAAAACAACGATGGCGCACCTCTTCGTTCATTCCCATGCCATTGTCAGAAACTTCAAGTAGAAGCTGGCCATCTTCAGATCGGCTTTTAAATGCGATCATTCCTCCTTTGGGCATCGCATCCACCGCATTGAAAATTAGATTGGTAAATGCTTCGCGAAGCGCTGCTTCATTGCCGATCATATCCGGCAAGGGCAACAAGTCAGTCTCAATGCGGATCTGAATGCCCTTCACGCTCGATTCTTGTTTCCATTTGGGTTGAGTCAAAAGCACCACCTGCTCCACCACCTTGTTCAAATTCAACGAAACAAGACTTTCCATTTTTTCTTTGGTGCGATAAAATTCACGCAACCCCCCGACAATATGCATGGCATCGCGCGCAGACGTATTGATCATATCCAAGTATTTACGCACCAGTTTCAAGTCTTTAAGATAGTCGGGATGATTGATAAGGATCTCGCTAAAACCCAATACGGGCATCAATGCATTCGAGAAATCATGCGCAATGCCACTAGCCATCTGACCAATGGCGGCCAGACGTTCTTGCTTGATAATTTTCTGCTGCGTTTTTTGAAGTTCGGTCTGAGTTTTTAGATGGCGCAGGATACTTTCACGAAGCGCTTCCTGTTCCAAAATACGGTCGGTGATATCCCGCGAATTGATGATGGTCAGTATTTGGCCCGAATCGTCGGTCACCGTTTTTCCCACGGCCTCCAGTCCCCGCCAGCTTCCGCTTTTATGGTGAAAACGAAACTCGAGCGTTAGCTCTTTTTTTTCATCATTGCTCGTAAAAGCATACCGCGTATTGTCCGCATCCTCCAAATGAATAAAATCTAAAATATTTTTCCCGACAAACTCTTCCGGCAAGTAGCCAAGCATTTTAGTGACTGATGGGCTTGCATAACAAATTTTTCCTTGGCGGTCGAGCACGGTGATGATGTCGCTGGCATTTTCGATTAGCGAGCGGAAATACTCCTCGCTTCTCTGGCTCTCCCGGTAGGCTCGGCGCAAAGCTTCGCGCTCCTTGGCCTCACGCAGCGCACAATGCGCCGACAACGTCAAACGCGATGGCTGTTCGATGAAAACATAATCGACAGCGCCGGCTTTCAGCGCCTCCATCACCGATGGCTTATGGAATTCATGCGAGACAAAAATAAACGGGCAACCCGGACAAATTTTTTGGGCATCGGCCAATGCGGCCATTCCCGAATACGCGGACCGCACATAATCCGATAGTATCAAGTCCGGAGGGTTTTCCTTGAGTGCCGCTAAAAAATCCTCGTAGGTTTTTGCGTAGATTAGCGTCACCGAAATACCAGAGGTTTTTAATTCATCTTCGATCAGCTTGGCGTCGGCAGGACTATGTTTGAACAGCAGAATACGAACGGGGATATGGGAAGTATTCACCGGTTTTTACAGCCTATTTTAGATTAGCCTCAATACAGTCGATAAGTTCATACATGGCTAAAATTGGCTTGGCAATATACGGATAGCCGCCGATCACACCGCCATTGGCCTGCACTTCTTCTTTCGTGACGATCCCGGTCAAAAAAATGATGGGCGTGTTGCGAAGCTGGGCACTATTTTTGATCTTATCAGCCAACCCGTCGCCGCCCATTGGTTTCATCATAATATCCAGCAAAATAAGATCCGGCCGAAATACTTTGGCACTTTCAAAACCATGTTCGGCCGTGTTCTCGGTTCTGACCTCATATTTTCCTACATCTTCCAAATAGGATTTTAAAAAAATCGTCACATTGGTCTCATCATCAATAACGAGTATTTTTTTCTTCATCTGGGTTTCCTATCAAATAATCAATAATATAAACTACTTATCAATATTATATACTATCCCGTAAAGATTATCAAATATGATGCTTTTCACACTTGGGACGAATCATTGTCCCTTGGCAAGAATTTCTTGAATTTTATTGAGCAAGGTGGAAAATTCAGTGGACTTAGGCATGATATATCCATCACCAATCATAGATTTGTCAGATTCATCCCCTTGTATCAGGGCGGTCAAAAAAATAATGGGGATGCCGGAAGTGCGTGGATCGGCTTTCAACATAACACTGGCTTCCGTGCCATCGACACCGGCCATGATAATATCCATAAGGATCAAATCTGGTTTCTCCTGAAAGGCTTTTTGGACGGCCTGCTGACCGTCGGAGGCCACCAGCACCCGATAATCCCTCCGTTGCAATTGATAACTAAGCATTGCACGCAAATCATCATTGTCATCGGCTATTAGGATGGTTTTGGACATTTATTCCCCGGCAAGCGGTTCATCAACAGTTGCTTTTTTGAACGGCCGGCGCCTTAAATCCACCACACGGCTTTCATCGCTATTATTCAATTCAACTTTTTGGCCGGCGATGGTTTCCAAATCCGCTACGCTTTGGATAGTAGAAACACGACCTGAATTTTCAGCCTCCCGAATTTTGGTTTGAATTTCTATTTTGACGCTGTCCATCAACTCCTGATCATTGGCTGACAATTCCTGTGGCGCTTGGGGCTGCGCGCCCACTTTCGTTACTTGAGTTTTTTTGGACTGTTCCAGCATGACCACCTGTTCCTCGTCAGCGGATCCATCGGCTTTCACACCGTATATAAAAATTTTTGAGGGAGAAACGTTAAATACCTCTGTCTGGCCCTGTGTGAACGTCGTGCGGTACTCCGTGCCGCGAACTGTCGCGACGGCCGTCGGGGTTTTTACTGCAAATGTGGAATTTTTTGGCAATGATTTGAGTTTTGCAAAAATACCTCCCTGGTCCAGATTTAATTGAGTCGGATAAATGGCCTTTATTTCAATTTTGGAATTTTCCTCGATGCGTGCCACGTTTTTCCGTTCCCTGTCAAAAGCTAAAACCACCGTACTGCCTTCGGTTGTTTCTATCGTCTGGTCTTTGGCAATCAAATCTCCTTCTTGAATCACACGCGCTTGTCCCTGGGCGTCTTTGACCGTCGCGCTGCCCTGCAAACTAAAAACTTCGCAGTGAAATTCTTCAGCATACAAACCATTCACAGCGTCAAAGCATAAAACAATGCCCATAAAAAAAAGCAAGGCAAGACGGATGCTATTGTTTTTCACGCGCTTGATCCCTCAAGCGGCTTTTTTTGTTGTTCTTGCTCGGCCTTGAATTGCTTAGCCTGCTCAATCACGGCAGTCGCCTGAGCCTTGTAAGTAGGATTCAATATCATCGCTTTCTCGAAGTCAGCGATAGTCGCATCATACTCTTTTTCCTTCCAGTGCGCGGCCGCGCGGTTAAAATAGGCCTCGGCATGGTTCGGACTGAGCTCTATCACTTTGTCGTTATCTTCGATAGCCCCTTTCATGTCACCTTTTTGGGCGCGGGCCAACCCACGGTTGTAGTAGGCTTGTGTGTATTTAGGATCAAACGTCACCGCCTGCGTGTTGTCCGCGATTGCGCCGTCCAGATCGCCTTTTTGGCCTTTGGCGATGCCGCGATTGTAAAAAGCTTTGGCATTTTTTGGATCAAGTTTAATAATTTCATTGTTATCCAAAATGGAGCCTTCAAAATCTCTTTTTTCCTCGCGCGCAATCCCCCGGTTATAGTAAGCCTGCGTGTACTTGGGGTCTACCTCAATGGCTTTTGAATAATCCGCGATTTCACCGTCGAGATCGCCCTTTTCACGTTTAGCCAGACCGCGATTGTAGTAAGCCATAGCAAACTTGGGATCCAACTCGATCGCTTTCGAGTAACTTTTGATCGCGCCTTCCAGATCGCCCTGTTTATAAAGTACAAATCCGTGGTTATTTTCTGTAATGGCTTCGTCATTGGCGCTCGCCGCCCCTGATGCAAAAAGCAATGCCGCCGAAACAAGAACGAAAAAACGAGTTTTGAATAAATTCATGATCTTATCCTTCCACTTTAAAAACTATACTGAAAACTAGGCGCATAGTCAAACCGTGTCGATAGTTTTTCACGAACTACCGATCACTTTACGCAGCGCCTGCGCCAAAGGAAGGATGGTGTAAGGTTTGGGAAGAAAATCCATAGCACCTTCTCGAATCAAATCTTTTACGGAACCCTCCGACGTGTAGCCGCTGGCCAAAAGAATCCGGGCCTTGGGATTAATTTGTAGCAATTTTTTCATGGCCTGTCGACCCGTGAGTGTGGGCATCGTCATATCCAGTACCACGGCATCGATTTCCGAATAACGCTGCTGATACAGCTGCACCGCTTCTTCTCCATCACGCGCCAATAACACTTTGTAACCCAATCGTTCGAGCAAAATGCGCCCTAAATTTCTCAACATTTCCTCATCGTCCGCAAATAGAATCGTTTCGTTGCCATGCGGCGGAGTTTCCTGCGTTCTGGAGCCGCCTTCCGCCGCTTTTTGCGTGGGATCGGCGGGAAGGTAAACCTGAAACAAGGTGCCCTTGCCGACTTCGCTTAAAACCTCTATCCAACCCCCGTGGTCTTTGATGATACGAAATACCATCGCCAAGCCCAATCCCGTTCCCTGACCCTTCGGTTTTGTCGTAAAAAACGGCTCGAAAATTTTTTGCAGTAAATTGGGAGGAATTCCTTTCCCCGAATCCTTCACCGAAAGTAAAACATAAGCGCCGGGATTGTGGCCGGTGTGCGTGGATCGGACATCGAGCTCCTTGTTTTCGGCAAACACCTGTAGCCTGCCGCCTTCAAGCATCGCATCGCGCGCATTGGCAGCTAAGTTCATGAACACTGTCTGAAGCTCCGTGTCATTGCCCAACACCGGCCATAAATCAGGCGAGAGATTCACCTCCGTTATAATAGTCTTGGGAAGAAATTTTGGCAAAACAGTGCGCAGCTCTTCCATCAAAACCTGGATTTTAATCCAGCTTTTTTTATGCGTGGAGGTGCGCGAGAAATTCATGAGCCGTTGCACCACTTCGGCGCATCGCCTTGACGCCTGGTCAGCCTCCACCAAAAACTCGCGGTTGGGATCATCCAGCGACGTTTCTTTCATCAGCAAATCGATGTAGCCTGCAAGCGGAGTCAGCTGGTTGTTAAGATCGTGCGCAATACCTCCGGCCAATGTCCCGACGGTTTCCATTTTTTGCGACTGCAAAAGCTGCCCCTCCAATTTTTTTCTCTCATGAATATCCAGGCAAGAACCGATATAACCAGCGAAGCTTCCGTCGTCTTTAAAACGCGGCGTTCCGGTGGTCACCACCCAGCGGTATTCTCCCGTTATATGCCGCAAGCGAAATTCCATTTTAAAATCCCAGCGATTATTGAAAGACGCGTTGTACCCGCTCAGAAGCAAAGGCTGGTCTTCGGGATAAATATTTTCCAGCCACCCGTCGTCAAGTTCTTGTTCGGCTTTGCGCCCGGTGAATTCCAGCCAATAGCGATTCACGTAAATAAATTTTTTATCGGGACCGGCTATCCAAACCATGACCGGCGCGGACAACAACGTGAAACGGAAAGCTTCTTCGTTTTGCTGCAGCTCCTGCTCCGCGCGGCGGCGCTCTGTCACGTCGTTACCAAACCCAATAATCTCAATGAGCTTGCCGGTCGCGTCAAGGCGTTTCATTGTATTCCAGGAAATAGTGCGTCTCTCCCCGTTTTTGGAGATCAAAACCATTTCATAGTCATGCACATCGCCTTTTTTAAGATCCTGAAATAATTTCTTGACCTGATCATAGTCTGTGCCGGGATAAAAAATGTTCCACCAATTCTTGCCGACCAATTCTTGGGCGAAATAACCCGTTACTTTTTCTCCGGAGGGATTGATAAAATTAGTATGTCCTTCGGGATCAACGCCGCACACGATCACCGGCGTTCCTTTGATGATGGATGCCGTGTAATCACGTTCGGCGATTAAAACCATCTCGGCTTCTTTTCTTCGAGTGACATTTGCTTGAACACCGAGAAAATACTGCAGCTTCCCCTGGGAAAAAACCGGAGATATTCGCAATCCGTTCCAAAATTTTGTGCCATCTTTGCGATAATTGAGAATCGTAACTTTGGTAGGTTTACGATCTTGCACGGCCTGGCGTATCTGCGCGACGGCTGCCGGGTCCGTTTCAGGGCCCTGTAAAAATCGGCAATTTCGACCCATGACATCCTTCGCGCTGTATCCGGTTATTTCCAGAAACATCTGATTGACATAAATAAGCGGATTGTCCGGCTGATTCGGGTCGGTGATGACGATCCCGTCGGACGCTGAATTAACCGCTTCGACCATCCTTTGGTTTTCTTCGACTGTTTTGAGCAGCAATCTCCCCGCTTCCTTGCGTTCCAACAACGCCTGGCCGATCATCAAGGCGGAAGCGCTGGTCAAAAGTGCCATGAAGGCTACAATAAGAAACGCGTAGTCTTTTTCATGTTGCGCTTTGCCAATACGTATTTTTAAAAAATCGTCGAGTGTCGTGGCGGCATGATCCCAGAGTTCAAAATTGGTCGCAAGGGCTTTCTCGCCCAAAAGATGCACAGAATCGGCGGTGAATTCAGGGTTTTTTTTCCAAATCAGACTGCTTTCAATCGCATCCAAAAAGCTCTTGTTTGCCAAGGAATATTTATTCAAAAAAGGTTGCAACTGAGAACGCGCCAGGCCTGTGCTGTCGGCGTCAAACGCACGCTCTAATCCTTTTTTCAATTTAAGAAAATCGGAACGCCCCACGCCCAGCAGCATCGAAAGTTCTGGATCCTCTTTCGTGTCAAACAAAGAGCTCTCAGTAGCTTCATCAGCGGCCAATTGAATTATCTGCGGCAATAAATCCTGCGCCTCGGGAAGTTTCAACAAAACCGCATCTACGACGTAAGAACTATCGAGTTTTGGATCAAAGATCAGATTCGAGGAGTCTCCGATGTTACTGATCAACGTCCGCAAATCATCGGTCAGTTTTCGGTGTGCAGCGTCGCTATCAGTCGACAACGACGCGAACAACCGTTGTTTTAAGTTTTGCCAGTTTTTCGAAAATAATTTCGGATTGACGGTGGTTTTTATAGATGTTCCCAGCTTTTCATCAGCGCTAAGAATATTTTGCACCTCCCGGTCAATGACCGCCTGCACCGCCAAAAGTGGCTCTTTCAGATCCGTTTTACCTTCCAAATAAGCGTGCGCCATCAATTGATGCTGCGGCAAATGCTGCATCGCGTCCCGCGTAACGCGCAAATATTGCACGCCCAAAATTTCTTTTTGAATAAAATCAATATCGAAATTTTTCTCGGCACTGAGAAGGAAAAAAGCAATAATAATGGTTAAGATGAAATTGGCGCCAAGAAAAATAAATTTCCGGCCTAGATAGGTCTTTTCAAAAACCTTGGGTTTTTCCGAGGCTGTAATTTTATTTACCATAACTAAACTATAGTATACAATCCCATAAATGAATATACAAGCATGACTAGCTTAAAACTATTTCACTCATACGGGTTTTTATGAAACTAGCCCTATTTGGTCAAAAACAAGAACCTTTAGGGTGACGGCAACAATGCCGTTTTAGTAAATAGGGCAAAAGCTTTGAATCCAGCCGTAATGCTCCATCTTGCCATCAAAACACCCTTAAGTGCCCAAATTAAGGAGTTTTAGCCTCTACAGCGGGCTCCTCAACGCCTTTGGCGTTGGATGATTTGACGGTGGCCTTGCGTCGACCCCGAGCGGGCGAGTAACCGACCCAGTATTGACCTTCACCAACCTGGCGAAACTCTCTTTTTCGTGTCTTTTCGAATAAGGAGATCTGATCCTTGTGGATGAGAATATATTTACCGACCGGCCAAGCTTCGATCTTTTGGGCTTTAATCGCATCCCGGATAGCTTGAGACGTGACATGGCATTGTTCAGCAATTTGAGCCACGGTACGCCATTTCTTCAAAGGATTTGATTTCGCCATCTCCCCCGCCTTTAACTTTGCATGTGCAAAGCATTCTACCACGATTTTTAGAAGGGGGATTGGTGGCTACTTTTACGGCTTCTTCGATGTTCACAAGGCCCAGCAATTCTTTTTCGGTAGGGGGCCGCTTTAATAGGCTGGTCAAAAGCTGCTTATAAATCTCAAAAATCTTTGCATCACGAAATTCTTTCTCCTGTGAGGAGAGAGGCACCGAAGTAATTGTAATTCTAGGGGGATTTCCGAAGCGTTTCTGAAAGTTCTGGATTATCGTTTTTCCCATTGATCTCCAACCTCTCTTTTCGGATTTCCTTTTTGATAGAATCGATCACCAGACCATCGATGCGCTTCCAAACATAAGAAGCGAACCTAACGGGTTTGAAAACGCCTTTCTTGTCACGATAACGAAGATTATAGGTTTTGATCTTCTGATGCAAAACAAGAGTCGCTTCAGAAAGAATGTCTTCGCCAAATCGTTCGAGGTACGACGGAAAAGCAACCCTGTGAAGCCCGAAGATCACAAAACGGATATGCCGAAGAACAATTTCATCCGCGCATTTCTCCGAACCCTTTTTCGCCCGAGCAATAAGACGTCTTTCTTCCGAAAGAGAAATCTTGGGATATTTAGGAAGTGCTTTGCGGTAGATTTCCCACAAAAACCTCTAGCGCCTTCCAGGAATATGCGGATACAGATCCGGCACAAGATCCGACTGCAAATATTCGTGGCTGTCGATGTCCATAATCGTCAATTTGCCACTCCAACCGGCGCCTGTATCTATTGCCCAAACATTGCAGGCATGGACTGGCTTGAGCGTTTTATAGCATTCTGTGGTCGTGTGCCCAACAAAAATATCATCCCATTTTCCGTAACAGTGACCCGGTTTGTGTCTGGCGGTCATCACGGCCTTACTGAGTAAATCTCTGTCCCACATGAGAAACTCCGGATCCTGTTTCGTCAATTCCACATCTGGATTGATCCCGCCGTGAACAAATAATTTATTGTCCAGCTCGAGGAAAAGAACAGCGTATTGCAAAAAATTCTTATGAGATTCTGGAACACGTGATCTGTCGCGCTGATAAGACTCCATCGTTGCCAGCCCACCTTGGCTTGTCCAGATATCTTCCATCCAGCCGTCTTTTATCCACCGCAAGGCCCACTCATCGTGGTTGCCTAAAATGAGCTTGAGATTCTTGATACGTAAAAGCTCATCGATGACTTTATTTACTTCCGGCCAACCGTCGCAGAGATCGCCAAGCGAGATCAGGAGATCCTTTTCGGGATCAAATTTTGACCTCTTAAGGCACTGCACAAGTGCTTTGTGTCCTCCGTGAATATCGCCTATAACGAATCGCCTCATTGATTTTTCACCCCATTGACATTATGTACATAGGTGTATATACTTGTCAACATATATGGACACTTGTGTATATCACCCATGATAAAACAAAAAACCTCTCTAACGAACTTTCTTAAAAATCAGGGACTGGCCACTTATACCGACATTATAAAGGCCGGGTTCAAAAGAACAGACGTGAATACACTTATCCGTTCCAAAAAAGCCCACAAGGTTGGCCATAATCTTTACAAACTTAACCTAGGCCGTTCGGAATCAAACCCTGACCTTGCCATTGTCGCCATTAAAACGCCACGAGCTGTGGTGTGCCTTATTTCCGCGCTAGCTTTTCATGAGGCCACAGATGAGATCCCTCGGCAAGTTGATCTTGCCATACTAAACAATTCCCGAGGCAATAAAATCGACTACCCACCGGTTCATTATTATCGATTTGCCAAAGATGTATGGAATATCGGTATTGAAAAACATAAAGTCGGTCACCATACCGTTCGTATTTACAGCCTGGCCAAAACCGTGGCGGATTGTTTTAAGTTTAGAAATAAAATAGGGGTAGATGTCGCTCGGAGCGCGCTCAAGACAGCAGTCACCGAAAAACATATATCAGCGAAAGAAATCATGCATTACGCAAAGATCTGCCGCGTCCATAATATCGTGAAGCCTATGCTGGAAACCCTGCTATGAAAGATGAAATCAAAAACATTGAAGCCTCGGTTCGCGGCCGACTGCAAAATAAGGCCAGAGAAACCAACCGGCCGTTTTCTGAAGTACTCCAATACTACGCGATGGAACGATTCCTATATCGATTCAGTCAATCCGATTTTTCGGACAAGTTCATCCTCAAAGGTGCTCTCATGTTCACCGTTTGGGATGTTCCGGAGAGACGTACCACGATGGATATTGATTTCATGGCGCGATATGACAACAAGGTAGCCAGTATCGAGGAAGTCGTCAAGAAAGTTTGCGCAGTGAAGGTCACTCCGGACGGTCTTATCTTTGATTCCAATACCGCCATGGGGCGCAAAATCAAAGAGGACGCTGACTATGAAGGTGTACGAGTCAAATTTACAGGCTTCCTTGAACGGTCGCGGATCGCCATGCAAATCGACTTTGGATTTGGTGATGTCATTTATCCAAAACCAAAATCGACTTTGGATTTGGTGATGTCATTTATCCAAAACCAAAAATGATTCATTACCCGGCAATCCTGGATTTCCCTGCGCCCAACCTCACCGGCTATACCGTAGAGAGCGCCGTGGCTGAGAAATTTGAAGCCATGATAAAACTCGGGCTTCTAAATAGCCGAATGAAGGATTTTTATGACGTGTGGCTTCTGACGCGTCGCTTCGATTTCAAAGGCGAAACACTGGTTGAAGCGATTAAGCGAACCTTTAGCCATCGGAAGACTGCTCTACCCAAAGAAGCACCACTATTTGCCAATGAAATCTATGACGAGAAATCCGACCGCCAAACCCTATGGAAAGCATTTTTGACAAAGAACCAGATCAAACATGCTCCTAAAACTCTTGGAGAAACGAGCCGGGCCATAGAAAACTTCCTGATCAAACATCTCAAGGCGACTAGCCGCGATCAAGATTTTAAGGCAAGCTGGAATACGCCCGGACCCTGGCAATCTACGTAATCAAAACTAAATTCTGTGGTTTATTTACTCAATTCCAAAAAACTTCTCATAAAACGATTCCGTCAACGAGTCAAGTTTTTGATGATAATTATCGTATTCGGTCAAAATTTTTGGAAGTTCGGGGGACTTTTTAAACCAGTCTTCCAACATGGCTTTATTTACTTCCACATGAAATTGAAGACCATAGACACGGTCGCCAAAACGAAATGCCTGGTTTTTAACGGTTGTGCTTGCGGCAAGATGCACCGCGCCGTCTGGCAAATCAAAAGTATCTTCGTGCCACTGCAGCACTTTGAGCCGTTCACGGCCAAGAGATGAAAAGATTTCGTCATTCCTCGCCTCTTGAGTCAGCAAAACTTCGCTCCAGCCGATTTCGGGTTGGCTTGCCTCGTAGACACGCTTGCCGAGAGATTTGGCGAGAAGCTGAGAGCCGAGGCATATCCCAAGGCATGGGATTTTAGCGTCTATTACTTTTTTTAAAAACGCTGTTTCTTCTTTAAGAAACGGGTATTTTTCTTCCTCGTACACATTCATTGGCCCACCCATGATCACAAGCGCCCGCGCTTGGTCAAGCGCAGGTAATACCTCGCCCGCATACAGATTTACCCCAGCATGAGGAATTCTTTCTTTTTTTAAGAAATCAAGAATAGTCCCTGCGTCTTCATTTGCTATGTGCTTCAGGATAAATACTTTCAAAGTGTTATTTTTCATTTTCTTTACGCTGGGAGCAGATGATTTTCATTTAGTCTCTAACCTATCCCTGTGGAACGTCGTTCCGTTTATTCCGTTTACGTTTACTATTTTGTTATTTGTCGAGTTAAGTTCTAAGTTATCTGACGGCATAGGGATAATTTCAGTGATTGTAACAAAAATGACCTTTTTTCAAGATATTTATTAATCAATAATCTGACCTTCGGCCAAGCTTTGATACCGTTTGCTTTATTTTTTACTATCGTCATCATTGCCTTCTGCCAGTTCGTGCATTTTTTGCACTA
>CAZVNB010000051.1:0-4391 GCA_964628355.1 uncultured Planctomycetia bacterium
ATGCTTTGTTTCAGCACATCAGCAAACCACTGGCTGGCAACAACCAGCGTTAATTTCGAATGCTTGTAAGCCCATTTTTTAAGTTTCCACTCCCATCGGGTAGCATCTCTGCGGATGCTCGGATAAACATCAGGGTACGGACACTTGCCGCAACCCGTTTTCCAACGTTCACAGTCAAAATTTGCTCCGCAGTGTCCCGTCACCGCCCAAACATCATGCACCGTCCACACCGTGGGTTTCTGCCGCGTGAGCTTAGGGAGCGCCAAGTAACTGAAATAATTCGTATGAAGCGAATGCAAGTGAACAATATCGGCTTGCCGGAATGCTTCATGCCGTGGAATGTTGAACGCGCTCACCGCATTGATCTCGTTCAACCCCAAACGCCGCGTAATCTTCCGAATGCCATTCTCAAGCAAAGGGGAGTATGGAATCTCGATCGAGTCCGGTGAACCGCTTGTTTTGTGACGGCAAAGAATGCGCGAACTAATCCCCGCGTTTTTCAGGCCCTCATGCAATTGAAAAGACGCTACCGACGTGCCGCCGGCGCCGCGAAAATCATTATTGGTGATGGAGAGAACTTTCATCATGTAATAAGACACCCTATTATATTAATTTTTTACGAATGCAACATTATACCTGACCCTAAGCCCGAATCTCAATATTTATACCTATCGAGTCTTTTTACAATCCCAACACTACAGTGTTAGCCAACCAAAAATCAATATTTTAACTTAGAGGATTGAACAAGAGTTTGTTGATAGCAGGGTGGCAACCTTGGCCGCCGTAACTGGTTGGACGAAAAAATGTGGATACTCTGCAAGGCGTTCTACGCGTTTGAATTCCTGCCGCACGTGGTGCAAAACGTGGTCGATACCCTGCTTTCACTGAACGGCGCCGGCGTGAAATGCGTGGTGCTTGATCTCGACAACACTTTATGGGACGGCATTATCGGAGATGATGGCCTGGAGGGTATCCGCCTTGGACATTTTGAAGACGGCGAGGCTTATCAGACCTTCCAGCATTATCTGCTGGCATTGAAAAACCGGGGAATACTGCTGGCCGTTTGCAGCAAGAACGACCCCGACAAAGCGCTGCTGCCTTTCCAAAAACACCCGGAAATGGTGCTGAAAGAAACGGACATCACCGCTTTCGTCGCCAATTGGGTCAGCAAGGCCGAAAACATCAAAACTATCCGTGAAACGCTGAATATTTCCTACAATTCCATGGTGCTCCTCGACGACAGCGCGTTCGAACGCAATCTTGTTCGCCATGAGCTGCTCGAGGTGATCGTGCCTGAATTACCCGAAGACCCGGCCGAGTGCGTCCGGTATCTGACCGAAATGAATCTATTCGAAAGCACGTCTTACTCAGGCCTTGACACCGATCGCGGTGAGCTGTATCGCGTCCAGGCCCAACGTAAACTCTCCGAAAAACAATTTTTGAACCCCGAAGATTAGCTGATCCTTAAAGATTTACGCGCTTTCAGAGATTCATCGACTAGCCGCTAAGAGAGTATTTTTATCTCAGGGATTGCCACCACAAATTTCCCGCCCCACTGGCGAATATAGGCCATTTGTTGAACAATCTCATCTTTGATATTCCACGGCAAGATCAGCACATAATCGGGCTTTGTTTCTCCGATTTTATCTGGCGAATAAATCGGCAGGTGGCTTGCCGGCAGGTGAAGGCCTTGTTTATGGGGACTCAAATCCACCGTGTACTGAATCAATTCCGTGCCAACCCCGCAAAAATTCAAAAGCGTATTGCCTTTGGCGGGCGCGCCGTAACCAACCACGGCTTTATGCTGCTCTTTGGCGTCTTGCAAAAAGTGAAGAAGCCCCTCTTTGACCTGTGTCACTTTTTTTGCAAAATCTAAATACGTCTGGCGACGAAAAAGCCCGGCATCCTCTTCGCGCTTCTTTAGTTCTCCCACGCGATTCGTCACAGCCGGCTCGCGACAACTCTCAAGCCGTCCATAGATTCTCAGAGAACCGCCATGCGTCGGAATTTCCTCGACATCGAATAAGGTGATTCCGTGTTTGGCAAATACTTTTTCCACCACGCCAAAACTAAAGTACGAAAAATGCTCGTGATAGATGGTGTCAAACTGTGTCTCCCGAACAAGCTTCAGAAGATGCGGAAATTCCATCGTCAAAATTCCCTGCGGCTTCAAAACCACGCGCATTCCTTCCACAAAATCATTCAGGTCCGGCACATGCGCCAGCACGTTGTTGCCCAAGATCAGATCGGCCTTGACGCCCTTTTTGAGAAGCTCCTGCGCAAATGAAGTGCCAAAAAATTTAATCAGCGTCGGAATGCCTTTTTTCAGCGCCGCTTCAGCCACCGTTTTGGAAGGCTCGATTCCGAGCACTGGAATCCGTTTTTCTTTGAAATACTGCAACAGGTAACCGTCATTGGAAGCGATCTCGATGACTTGGCTTTTTTCGTCGAGGCTTCTTTTGTCGACGATCATTTCCACGTATCGCTTGGCATGATCCAGCCAGCTTTTTGAAAATGAGGAAAAATACACGTAGTCGTCGAAAACTTCGTTTGCGGCCGTGAAATCCACCTGCTGCACCAAAGCGCAGGCCTCGCAAAAGAAAATGCGAAGCGGAAACATTGATTCCGTCCGGCTCAAATTTTCCGGTTTTACGTTGGAATTGGCCAACGGCATTTTTCCTAAATCAAGAACAGGTTGATCCAACGCCTGCCCGCAGTTACGGCAAACTTTGGCTATGGATGAGCTCACGTTATGTTTTACCTCCGTTTGTTTATTCATTTTGAGCCAAAGATTCCCCTGGCACCAGCGACCTGATTTTGCGCGCCGGCACACCCATGACCAGCGAGTTTTCTTCGACATCCTTTGTGACCAGGGAGCCTGCCGCCACCACCGAACCGCGACCCACGGTTACACCCGGCAAAATGGTTACATTGGCGGCAATCCACACAAAATCCTGTATTATGATCGGCTTTTGGGCAATCAGAGGCCTATTCATTTTATAATCCGTGTTCAGCTCATGGATACCCGTGATAAAACAGGCTCGAAAACCTATATTACAGCCATCACCGATTGTTATTTCGGCATCCATGCAATCAAAATAAGCCTGATTATTGACTCCTGAATTTTCCCCTATCGTCAATTTTTCGTAATTCAAAACAAAAATATCTTTTCCGAAATGGCCCGTTTTTTTGATCTTGAACCCGAAAAGTCTCAGTAACGACGCTCTCCATATCGCAAACATATAGCCATTGGGCCAGAAATCGGTGAACCGGTGCACGATATACAAAGGCAACGTCGACCATTGCACCCTGCGGAGATCTTTAAAAAATGTCCGGACAGGCGGTAGTCTCATTTAGGCAAACCTCCGGTCTTGCTCTTGCCGCAGTTTGTCGCAAAGCCTTCCCGGCGGCAATTCAACATCCGCATAAGTCAATACTTGGTCTTTGGGAATATCCCGCTTCAAGCAGCAGTCAACCGCGACACCCATCGGCAAAAACTTTTCCCGGCGAACGATATCCGAATTTTCGCACTGCCCATACGTCATGTAAAAACCCATATCATCGATGGTCTCGCCTGCTTTGAGGTCTTTTTTAGCAGTGGCAACCACATCCACGCGGGGGCCGTTCAGCGGCGCAAGCGTCGCGTCGCCAAAAAGCGCCGCGCGCGCGATCGCATTGGGAGATTCGAAATGACAAAGATGATACGGTGTATAAAAAAGATAGGTCGGCCCCTCGCCGAGCTTATAGAGATTCAAGTAATGTTTCTGCCTGGGATCGTCATGCGTTCCCACCACAAATACGCCCGGAGCCGGTTCGGCGCCCACGATATAATCCACAACACCGGGATTTTTTAAAATTTCTTCCATAGGAAAAAGCGGCATTGCCTCCTTCAAATGCATGCCGGGTGTCGGCACCGTGGGTCCTATCATTCCGCGTTTGAATACCCGCATCCCGGTGCCGTTGGCGACGATTGCCTGCTCGAATGATATCTTGGTTCCATCGGCAAATGACGCAACCATATAAGATTTCTGTCCCCATTTTTTTGCGAAACTTTCCTGAGTCGTCGGATTTCGGTAAGGATCATGCAGCCCTTTGATATTGCCGCAAAGGATGGGTTTGACGCCGATTTGCTTCACAAAGCGATAAAGATTCATCTGCACCCCTGGCTGGTCGCCATCGCAGAAAGAATAAATAACCCCCGCTTTATCCGCGTAGACTTTCAAAATCGGGCCCAGAGTGCCGTCCATTTCCGCATTCATGTGAATCGCGTGTTTTTTATGACGGATGGCCTCCATCATTGTCTGCGCGCCAAAATCAACCGATCCCGTAACTTCAAACACCACGTCAACGCCTTCGGCGCGGCACAAAAGCGTCGCATCTTCGGCCACACT